>NZ_JBJGYN010000011.1:0-108100 GCF_054050015.1 Geodermatophilus sp. SYSU D01176
CCTACAGCGACAAGCCCACCATCCTGACCTCGATCAGGTCGAGGCTGCTCACCCTGCCCGGCGACACCGCGGTCAGGACCGGCCACGGCGAGGACACCACCATCTCCGCCGAGATCAGCCACGTGCAGTGACCGGATGACCAGCGGCTCCGGCCGGGCGGGGTGGCGAGGGACACCCCGCCCGTCCGGAACCGGTCGGCCGACGCCGGTACCCTCGATGAGTGCCTCGCGGTGACGGACGGCTGACGCACGACCTCGACCCCCATTCCCCCGGACCCCAGGACGCCTGCGGCGTCTTCGGTGTCTGGGCGCCGGGGGAGGAGGTCGCCAAGCTGACCTACTTCGGTCTCTACGCCCTGCAGCACCGCGGTCAGGAGGCGGCGGGCATCGCCGTCTCCGACGGCGCCTCGGTGGTGGTCTACAAGGACCTCGGGCTGGTCAGCCAGGTCTTCGACGAGGCCACCCTCGGCAGCCTGCGGGGCCACCTCGCCGTCGGGCACACCCGGTACTCGACGACCGGCGCCTCCACGTGGGAGAACGCCCAGCCGACCTTCCGGACGACGGACGCCGGTACCGGGCTGGCGCTGTGCCACAACGGGAACCTGGTGAACACCGCGGAGCTCGCCAGCCGCGCCGCCGACGCCGGGGTGCCGGGCGCCTTCGCCTCCACCACCGACTCCGACCTGGTGACGGCGCTCATCGCCTCCCGGCCGGACCTCTCGGTGGAGGCCGCCGCGATGGAGGTCCTGCCGCAGCTGCGCGGCGCCTTCAGCTTCACCTTCATGGACGAGACCACCCTCTACGCGGCCCGCGACCCGCAGGGCGTGCGGCCGCTGGTGCTCGGCCGGCTGGAGCGCGGCTGGGTGGTCGCCAGCGAGACGGCGGCCCTCGACATCGTCGGCGCCTCCGTCGTGCGCGAGGTCGAGCCCGGCGAGCTGATCGCCGTCGACGAGAACGGCCTGCGCAGCCAGCACTTCGCGCCGGCCGAGCCCAAGGGCTGCGTGTTCGAGTACGTGTACCTGGCCCGGCCGGACACCACGATCAGCGGCCGCGGCGTGCACGCCGCCCGGGTCGAGATCGGCCGCCGGCTGGCGAGGGAGCACCCGGCCGACGCCGACCTGGTCATCCCCGTGCCGGAGTCGGGCACCCCGGCCGCCGTCGGCTACGCCGAGGCCTCGGGCATCCCCTACGGCATCGGCCTGGTGAAGAACTCCTACGTGGGGCGGACCTTCATCCAGCCCAGCCAGACCATCCGGCAGCTGGGCATCCGGCTCAAGCTCAACCCGCTGCGCGACGTCATCCGCGGCAAGCGGCTGGTCGTCGTCGACGACTCGATCGTGCGCGGCAACACCCAGCGGGCGCTGATCCGCATGCTGCGCGAGGCCGGTGCCGTCGAGGTGCACGTGCGGATCTCCTCGCCGCCGGTGAAGTGGCCGTGCTTCTACGGCATCGACTTCGCCAGCCGGGCCGAGCTGATCGCCAACGGCCTCGACGTCGACGGCGTGCGGGCCTCGATCAACGCCGACTCGCTGGGTTACGTCTCCGAGCAGGGGCTGATCGCGGCCACCGAGCAGCCGGTCAACCGGCTGTGCACCGCCTGCTTCACCGGCGAGTACCCCATCCCGCTGGCCGAGAGCGAGCTCCTCGGCAAGCACCTCCTCGAGGGCATCGGCCGCCGGGTGGACCAGGACCGCGCGGTCACCGGGTGGACCGGCCAGCAGGCCGGCAGGGCCACCGTCCAGGGCGGGGCGGACGACGCGCTGACCCGCCCGTGACCAGCGAGAGCGACGCCCGAGTGAGCCTCGCAGGGAGCGCCGGCGACCGAGGAGCGGAACGAGGGCGGAGCCGAGCCATGGGCACGGCCGAGCAGTTCACCTACGCCGCCTCCGGCGTCGACATCGACGCCGGCGAGCGGGCCGTGACCCTGATGCGGACGGCGGTCGAGAAGACGAACCGCCCGGAGGTCGTCGGTGGCCTCGGCGGCTTCGCCGGGCTCTTCGCGCTGGACACGGCGAAGTACCGGAAGCCGCTGCTGGCCTCCTCCACCGACGGCGTCGGCACCAAGATCGCCCTCGCCCGCCAGTTGCACCGGCACGACACCGTCGGCATCGACCTGGTCGCCATGGTCGTCGACGACCTGGTCGCGTGCGGGGCCGAGCCGCTGTTCCTGCAGGACTACGTCGCCTGCGGGCGGGTCGTCCCGGAGCGGGTCGCGGCGATCGTCACCGGCATCGCGACCGGGTGCACGCTGGCCGGCGCCGCGCTGGTCGGCGGGGAGACCGCCGAGCACGGCGACCTCATGGCCCCCGACGACTACGACCTGGCCGCCACCGCCGTCGGCGTCGTGGAGGCCGACGCGGTGCTGGGGCCCGAGCGGGTCCGGGACGGCGACGTCGTCGTCGCGATGGCGTCGAGCGGCTTCCACTCCAACGGCTACTCCCTGGTGCGGAGGGTCGTCGCGGCCGCCGGCCTCGACCTGACCGCCACGCCGGCCGGGCTGGACCGCCCGCTGGGGGAGGTGCTGCTCGAGCCGACCCGCATCTACGCGCTGGACTGCCTGGCGCTGGTGCAGCGCTTCGGCGTCGAGGGCGTGCACGCCTACGCGCACATCACCGGCGGCGGGCTGGCCGGCAACACCGCCCGCGTCGTCCCCGGCGGGCTGGCGGCCGTGCTGGACCGCGGCACGTGGGCGCTGCCGGCCGCCGTGTCGCTGCTGGAGGAGCACGGCGTGCCGCGGGCGGAGTCCGAGCGGGCGTTCAACTGCGGCGTGGGGATGGTCGCCGCCGTCGCCCCGGACGTCGCCGACGACGTCGTCGCCGCCCTCGCCGAGCGCGGGGTGCCCGCGTGGGTCGCCGGCGCCGTGGGGTCGCGCACGGGCGGGGACGCCGCCCGGCTGGTCGGCAGCTACCGCTGAGCCGCCGGAGGGTGCGTTCGACCCTCTGCGCGCGACGACACCGCAGCCCCCCGAGGGGAGCCGCGGTGTCGTCGGATCAACCCGTGGCGGTCAGGCGGTGGTCAACGACTGGCCGCCCAGTCGTCGTCCGAGTCGTCGTCCGCCCAGCGGTCGGTGTACTCGCCGTCCTCGTCGTCGTCCGTGCTCGCTCGCGAGGGAGCGGAGTAGGACGTCGACGGTGAACCGGCCAGCTCGCGCTGCAGCGCGGAGAGGTCGGTGTTCGGTGAGCTGTACTTGAGCTCACGGGCCACGCGTGTCTGCTTGGCCTTCGCTCGGCCGCGCCCCATCGGCTCGACCCCCTCGTTACGGAGTACGGGAGCCCAGCTCCGGGCTGGACGGCCCGCGTGGCGACCCCGACTGAGTGTCTCTGTCTCGACCGAGCTTACGACACGGATCGGCGACCGGCACGGGTCTCCCCCCGCTGTCGCCCGACCGGGGGCCTTCCTCGGCGCGGCAGCCGGATCCGCGCCAGTCGGCCGACCGACGCATCCGCTCCTCGGCCAGCCGGTCGGCGGCCACGGCGGGGGAGCCGCCGTCGGCGTCGGCGGCCTCGGAAGACCCGCAGCGCGACGTCGGAGATGCGGCCGCTCGAGCCTCGGCGCGCTCGCGGTGGTGACCGCCTCCGCTGCGTCGGGCACCGGGCCTGTTCCGGGAAACCCGTGGTCCCATCGACGCTCGAGCCGTCGCGCCAGGGTTCGACCGAGCAGTTCGTGGACGAGACGGCCCCACTGGCCGCTGTTCAACCAGCGGAACCTCGGCCGCCGGAGGGAACGGCGCCTGCCCCGGTGACCTGCCTCACACGGTAGCCGGAGCGCCCCGGTTCACACCACTCCACCGCCGCCCGGACGCTGCAGCGGGACCCGGGACGGGCCTCGGGTCAGCATGTTGCCGTTCGCGGGGATTCCCTCGACCTGTGCCGGAAGCGTCGACGGCGGGCTTCGCCCGCCGTGCCGGATCAGCGGTCGAGGGGGCCCTTGAGCAGAGAGGAGACGCGCTGGCGAGTGACGCCGAACAGCCGGGCGATCACGTCCATGGTCAGACCCTCATCGTGCAGGGCACGGGCCTCGGCCCGTCGCCAGCGACTCCCGGCGTCGGCGAGCTGGGACAGGGTGTCGCTGATCAACTCCACGATCAACGGGCGCGGCTCAGCCGGCACGATCTCTCGGTAGGAGGCGCCGGCTGCTCGCTGATCCCGGACGAAGGCCGCGCGCTCGAGGATCTGCTCGCCATTCGTGATCATCTGGCGCGCGGTGGCGCACACCTCCTCCAGCGCCGTCATCGCCGGATCCTCCGAGGAGCCTGGCCGCCGCACTGTGTCTCCTGTCGGTCCGGGGCGACGCCTCTGCTCGGTGCCCGCGCCCAGGATACTTCGCATCGCAAGGCCTGTTGCGGCAAGGGGAGGTGCAGCAACGGGCGATTCCGCAATGGTCCTTGCGGCAACGCCTATTGCGCTCGAAGGGTCGGGCTGACACCATCGGCTCGTCGCAATGGGAGCGGGGGCGCCGGAGGTGCGTGATGGCCGATCTCGCCCAGGTCATGTGTGACGTGGCGGCCCAGCTGCGCACGAAGCGGCACCCGCCGGTGGAGACGACGCTGGAGGCGATCACCGCCGCGGCTGTGGACGCCGTGCCCGGCGCCGAGGACGCCGGCATCAGTTTCGTGGTCGACCGCTCTCGGATCGAGGCCCGGGCGCCCACCGGGGCACACCCCAGAGCCCTGGATGCGCTGCAGGACCAGCTCGGCGAGGGCCCGTGCTACTCGGCGATCCGCGAGCACGCGACGGTGCGCGCCCCGGACGTGGCCACCGAGGCGCGCTGGCCCCGCTTCGCGGCGGCCGCCGGCGAGCAGGGGGTGGGCAGCATGTTGACGGTGCGGCTGCACCACACCGCGGATTCGACGCTCGGCGCGCTGAACCTCTACGCCAGCACCCCCCACGCCTTCGACACCGACTCCGAGGCCATCGCGCGGATCTTCGCCGTCCACGCCGCGCTCGCGCTGGCCGCCGCCGAACGCGAGGAGCACCTGGAGGCGGCGCTGCGCAGCCGCGACCGGATCGGTCAGGCCAAGGGCATCCTCATGGAGCGGTACAAGCTCACGCCCGAGCAGGCCTTCGCCGTGCTCGCCACCATCTCCTCGGGCACCAACCGCAAGCTCAGGGACATCGCCGACGAGATCGCCACCACCGGCGCCATCCCCGCAGACCCGCGCGATCACCCCGGCCACCGCCGGAGCGGGCAACACCCGGACACCGCGCTCGCCGACCTCCACCGACCGCCCACAGCCACTGCGCGGACCCCGGAGTCCCGGATCGGAGACCACCACCGCCCGGCCTGACCGCTATGGCGCTCGGACCGACCATCCCCGTGGATCCGAGTCCTGCGACGTGGCCCTGGAGGTCAGCGTCACCACGCTGTTCCCGGTCGACGTCGACCGCGAGGGGGGCGGCGTGAGCGTCCGCGGAACGTCTCTGTCACGGCGTCCGCTCACCAGTCACGCGACAGCCGGATGCCCCGGAGCCGGCCGACGGCGGCCATCCGCTCCTCGGCCAGCCGGTCGGCGGCCACCGCAGGCGAGACGCCCTGCTCCTCGGCCACCTGGAGCACCCGCAGGGTGGTGTCGAAGATCCGCTCCGTCTTCTCCTTGGCTCGGTCGAAGCTGAAGCCGGGCTTGCCGCTCAGCGGTAGCACCCCGGGCAGACCGTGCCGCTCGTCCTCGACCTGCATCACCCCGCCGGCGTTCACCAGGTAGTCGGGGGCGTAGAGGATGCCGCGGCGCATCAGTTCGGCGGCGATCCCCTCGTGCGCGAGCTGGTTGTTGGCCCCGCCGCAGACGATCTCGGCCTCCAGCACCGCGACCGTCTCGTCGTCCAGCGCCCGGCCGAGCGCGCAGGGGGCGTAGACGTCGGTCGGCGTCCGGACCAGCGTGGCGGTGTCGGACACGGCGTCGACGGCGGGGTGGCGGGCCAGCACCCGCTCGACCGCGCCGGCGTCGACGTCGGTGACGACCACGTCGGCACCATCCTCCACGAGCCGGTCGACCAGCCAGCTGCCGACCTTGCCGACCCCGGCCACGCCGACGGTGCGCCCGGCCAGCGAGGGCTTGCCCCACCGGTGCTGCGCCGCCGCGCGCATCCCCTGGAACACGCCGTAGGCGGTCAGCACCGAGGAGTCCCCGCAGCCGCCGTAGGCGAGCGACCGGCCGTGCGCGAAGCGGGTCTCGCGGGCGACGACGTCGAGGTCGGCGTTGGAGGTGCCGACGTCGCAGGCGGTCAGGTACCGCCCGCCCAGGGACTCCACGAACCGGCCGTAGGCGCGCAGCAGCGCCTCGGTCTTGTCGGTGTGCGGATCCCCGATGATGACCGCCTTGCCGCCCCCGAGGTCCAGGCCGGCCAGGCTGTTCTTGTACGACATCGCCCGCGACAGGGCGAGCGCGTCGGCGACCGCGGCGTCCTCGTCCGCGTAGGGGTGGAAGCGGGTCCCGCCGAGCGCCGGCCCGAGCGCGGTGGAGTGGATCGCGATCACCGCCCGCAGCCCGGATGCCGGGTCGGAGCAGAAGACGACCTGTTCGTGACCGGAGCCGAGTACGTCCACGACAGCGAGCCTAGGACGCCGCGGCCGAGGGCCGACGACGCGGAGCTCGGGACCGACCTGCAGCGGGTGCAGCCGAAAAAGGACGCGGCGGGGCCTCAAGTCCACCCGGGAGGGTGACGAGAACAGGAGGGACAGGAGTGGGGCGAGTGCCTCGTGGGCCCGGTGTGACTGCCGTGCCGCGTGGTGACTTCCGAGACCGGTGTGGCGCTGTCACGCTGCGGGCCGCCCCTCCACCCTCTCTTCCCTGGGAGCGACATGCTGCACAGCCGTCCTCACCGGCGTACGCCCGGGACCGTGACGCGCTGCCTCCTGGCCGGTGTCGTGGCCGGCACGGTGGTGCTGACCGGGGTGTCGCCCGCCACGGCCGCCCCCACGCCGCCGCCGCCCAACCCCACCGACGAGCAGATCGGGCAGGCGCAGTCGGCGCAGGACGCCGCCGCCGCGGAGGTCGGCCGGATCGCCGCCCTGGTCGCCCAGGCCGAGTCGCAGCTGGAGGGGTACGCCGTCCAGGCCGAGGCCGCCGGTGCCGCCTACCTGGCCGCGGAGGAGGCCCTCCTGCAGGCGCAGGCCGAGGCGGAGCGGACGGCGGCGGAGCTGCAGGCCGCCACCGAGGCCGTGGACGCATCGCTCGCCCGCATCGCCGGCTTCTCCCGCGACAGCTACATGAACGGCACGACGCTCTCCACCGCCGCGGTCCTGCTGGACGCGGAGGGCCCGGCGGAGCTGGTCCAGCGGGCCGCGATGCTCGACTACGTCTCGGCCAACCAGCTCGACGTCCTCGGCGAGCTCGAGGTGGCCCAGGTCAAGCAGGCCAACGCCGACTCCGCGGCTCGCGCCGCCCGCGACCGGACCGCCGAGGCCGAGGCCGCGGCGGCCGCCGCCAAGGCGAAGGCCGACCAGCAGCTGGCCGCGCAGAAGGCTGCCTACGACCAGGTCGCCGCGCAGAAGGCCGTTCTCGACCAGCAGCTGCAGGCCGCCGAGGTCGAGCTGCTGCGCCTGCAGGGTGAGCGCGACGCCTTCCAGGCGTGGCAGCGGCAGAAGGCCGCCGAGGAGGCGGCCGCCGCCGAGGCCGCCCGCCGCGCGGAGGCCGAGGCCGCCGCCGCGGCCGCCGCGGCCCGCGAGGCCGCCCGCAGCCAGGGCTCCGGGTCGAGCAGCAGCCCCACCAGCGCCGGCAGCTCCGGCGGGTCCGGCCCCTACGTCAAGCCGACGTCGGGCCGCACCTCCAGCTGCTACGGCCTGCGGTGGGGCGCCCTGCACGGCGGCGTGGACATCGCGGCCCCGATCGGGACGCCGATCTACGCGGCGCACTCGGGCGTCGTCGCGCGGGCCGGGACGGCGACCGGCTTCGGCTATGCCGTCTACATCCGCGGCGACGACGGCGCGGTCACCGTCTACGGGCACGTCAACGAGTACTTCGTGCGGGGCGGTGAGCGGGTCGTCGCCGGCGAGCTGATCGCCGAGGTCGGCAACCGCGGTCAGTCCACCGGCCCGCACCTGCACTTCGAGGTGCACCCGGGCGGGGCCATGTACGGCGGTCAGGTCGACCCGGTGCCGTGGATGCGCGCCCGCGGCGTCGCCATCAGCGGTTGTTGAGACGGGCTCCCCTGCAGTGCCCGCCGCGAGCTCGCGAGCAGTGGGGCAGGGGGGCGTCTCTCAGCTCGGAGGCGCCGTCGAGGTCAGGCCGCAGTTGGCGACGACGTAGTCGGTGAGGCCGCTCTGCGCCTCGCCCAGCTCCGCGCCGATCCGCGCCTCCGCGTCGGCGTAGGCCTGCTGACCCTCCGGGGTGCCGAGGTCGAGGGTGCCGGCCGTGTCGGCGAGCCGGCGCAGCCCGTCGAGCAGCGCGGTCCAGTCGCCGGCGACCTCGGCCGGTGCCGCCACCTGCTCCAGCCTGGTCACGACCTCCGGCAGCCGCCCGGCCACCTCCTCGGGGGAGGCCGCGCCGAGGGTGCCCTGCAGCTCGGTGAAGGCGGTGGTCATCTCGCCGCAGAACTCCTCGGCGGCCGGGTCGGGTGCCGCCGTCCCGCTGCTGGGGGCCGAGGACGAGGTCGCCGGTGCCGGCGTGCCCGACGCGGCGGCCGGCTCGTCGCCCCCCGACCCGCCGCAGGCGGTCAGCAGGACGACGGCGGCGGCACCCGCGAGGGCGCGGCGGAGCAGCGGAGCGGGGGAGCGCATGGCCCGACGGTATCCGCCGGTCGCGCCGGGGCGGCCGGGCGCGGCTACCGTGCCCGACGTGCGCACCCCCATCGACCCGCGCGCCACCTGGGACCTCCCCGCCCCCGGGGCGATGCCGCGGACGGCGGACCTCGAGCCGCTGGTGACCCGGGTGCTCGCGCCCAACCCCTCGCCGATGACCCTGGACGGCACCAACACCTACGTGGTCGGTGCCCCCGGCAGCGGGCAGGCGGTGCTGGTCGACCCGGGGCCGGACGACCCGGCGCACCTGGCCGCGGTCGAGGCGGCGCTGGCCGCGCGGGACGCCCGCTGCGTCGCCGTCCTTGTCACCCACCACCACGGCGACCACGCCGAGGCGGCCCTCCCGTGGGGCGTCCGGCTGGAGGCACAGGTCGCGGCGGCCGACGCCCGGGTCGCCGGGCCCGGCGGGTGGGTGCTCGAGCCCGGGGAACGGCTGGAACTGGCCGGCACCACGCTGGACGTCGTCCCCACGCCCGGGCACACCGCCGACCACCTGGCCTTCCGGCTGGAGTCGGGTGCGGTGCTCGTCGGCGACCACGTGCTGGGCCGGGGGACGTCGGTGGTGACCCACCCCGAGGGCGACGTGCTGGCGTACCTGGCGTCGCTGCGCCGGGTGCACGACCTGGGCGCCAGCGCGCTGTACTGCGGGCACGGCCCGGAGCTGACCGAGGACCCGGGCGCGGTGCTCGACTTCTACCTGGCCCACCGGGCGTTCCGGGAGAGCCAGCTGCTGGCGGCGGTGGTGCGCGGCGCCGGGACGGTGGACGAGCTGGTGGCCGACGTCTACGCCGACGTGCCGCGGGAGGTGTGGCCGGCGGCGGCCGAGTCGACGCGGGCCACCCTGGCCAAGCTCGCGGCCGAGGGGCACATGGTGGTGGACGGCGACCGGGTGCGCCTGCCGTGACCGACGTGCCCGTCGTCCGCGCCGCGGCCAGCGAGCGCGACCAGCGGCGGGCCGCGGCGGCGCTGCGGGCGGCGGGGCTGGGGCCGGGCGACCGGCTGCTGGTGTCCGCGGCCGCGTCGCCGGAGCTCCTCGCCGTCGTCCTCGGGGCGCTGCGCACCGGCGTCGTCCCCGTGGTGCTCGACCCGGCGCTGCCGGCCGCCGAGCGGGCCGCGCTCGCCGAGGACGCCGATCCGGGGCTCGACCTCGGCCCCGACCCGGCGCGGCTGCTCACCGGCACCGCCGAGGACGAGCTGGCCGACGTCCCGCTGGCCCGGCCGATGCACTACACCTCCGGGACCACCGGCCGTCGCAAGGGCGTGTGGTCCGGCGTGCTGGCCGAGGACGACGCCCGCGCGCTGGCCGCCGAGGAGATCGACCTCTGGGGCTTCGGCCCGGCCGACCGGTACCTGCTGCTCTCCCCGCTGCACCACTCCGCCCCGCTGCGCTTCGCCGTGCACACGCTGCTGGCCGGCGGCGAGGTGCTGCTGCCCGGCCCGTTCGACGTCGCGCGGGCAGCGGAGGCGATCACCACCCTGCGGCCGACCACCACCTTCTGCGTGCCCACCCACCTGCAGCGGCTGCTGCGCACCGGGGCGTCGACTGGTCGTCCTTCCGCCGGCTGGCCCACGCCGGCGCGCCGTGCCCCGAGCCGCTCAAGCGGGCGGTGCTCGCCGCGGCGCCCGAGGGCAGCGTCTGGGAGTTCTACGGCTCCACCGAGGCGCAGTTCACCGTCTGCTCACCGGAGGACTGGCTGGCGCACCCGGGCAGCGTCGGCCGCGCCCGGCCGGGCCGTCGGCTGGAGACCGACGAGCGCGGCCAGCTGTGGTGCGCGGTGCCGCGCTGGGCCCGCTTCGCGTACTGGCGGGCGCCGGGGAAGACCGCGGCTGCCTGGCGGGGCGACCTCGTGACCGTGGGCGACCTGGGCCGGGTGGACGACGACGGCACGGTGTGGCTGGACGGCCGCCGCGAGGACCTGGTCATCTCCGGCGGGGTCAACGTCTACCCGGCCGAGGTCGAGGCGGTGCTCGACGCGCACCCCGGCGTCGTGGAGAGCGCGGTCGTCGGCGTGCCCGATCCCGACTGGGGCCAGCGGGTGGTCGCCGCCTACGTGGGCGACGCCGACCCCGCCGACCTCGCCGCCTGGGCGCGCGAGCGGCTGGCGCCGGCCAAGCGGCCGAAGAGCCTGCACCCGGTCGGCGAGCTGCCCCGCACCTCGACCGGGAAGGTCCGCCGGCTGGACCTGCCGGAGGCGCTCGGGCTGTGAGCGGCGCCGAGTGGGACGTCGTCGTGGTGGGGGCCGGCACGTCCGGCGCCCCCCTCGCGGCGCGGCTGGCCGACGCCGGCCGGCGGGTGCTGGTGCTGGAGGCCGGCGCCGACCACGCGGTCTTCCCCCCCGACCTGCGGAACGCCGCGCGGATGGCCGCCGCCGTCCCGGGTCACCCCGCGAACTGGGACCTCACCGGGGAGCTCACCGAGGAGGTCACCTTCCCGGTGCCCCGGGGGCGGGTGGCCGGCGGGTCCAGCGCGCTCAACGGCGGCTACTTCATCCGCGGCACGCGGGCCGACCTCGACGGCTGGGCCGCCGCGGGCAACCACCTGTGGTCCTACGACGCCGTCCTGCCGTCGTTCGTCCGGCTGGAGGCCGACCGCGAGTACGGCGACCGGCCCGGGCACGGCGCCGACGGGCCGGTGCCGGTGCGCCGCCCCCGGGACGGGCACCCGCTGGCCGACGCGCTGGGCGCGGCCGCGGCGGAGCTCGGGGCCCCCGACGAGCCGGACAAGAACGCCGACGGGCCGCCCGGCTGGGGTCCGGTCCCGCTCAACGTGGCCGGCGGGGTGCGGGTGAACACCGCCATGGCCTACCTCGCCCCGCGCCGCGGGCACCCCGGGCTGACCGTGCGCGGCGGCGTGCACGTGCGCCGCGTGGTGGTCGAGGCCGGCCGCGCGGTGGGCGTGGAGACGGCGGACGGCGTCGTCCGGGCCGGTGAGGTGGTGCTGGCGGCGGGCGCCGTCGGGTCGCCGCAGCTGCTGCTGCTCTCCGGGATCGGCCCGGCCGACGACCTGCGCGCCCTGGGTGTGGACGTGGCGGCCGACGTCCCCGGGGTGGGCGCGGACTGCACCGACCACCCCGACGTCTACGTCACCTGGCGGCCGGCCCGGCGGCTGCCGATGCCGCGGGACCTGCACCCGCTGTCCGGCGTCCTCAACACCCCGGACGACCTCGAGGTGCTGCCCTGGCTCAAGCCGTTCAGCCGGGTGGTGGCGCCCCGGACGTCGGTGGGCGTGGCGCGCGTGCTGCGCCGGCCGGGGGCCGCGCTGCGCGCGCTGCGCGGGGTCTCCCCGCACCGGCTGCTGGAGACCGCCCGGCACCGCGACGACCTGTTCCTCGGCGTGGGGCTGCAGCGGGAGGACAGCCGCGGCCGGCTCACCTTGACCAGCACCGACCCGCGGGTGCAGCCGCGGCTGGAGTACCGCTACCTGTCCACCGGGTCCGACCGGCGGCGGATGCGGGACGGCGTGCGGCTGGCGGCCGAGCTGCTGCGGACGGCGGCCATGGCCCCGCTGGTCGCCGAGCGGACCGGGCTGCCCGACGACGTCCTGGCCTCCGACCGGGAGCTGGACCGCTGGATCCGCCGCTCGCTGGCCACCGCCGTCCACCTCGCCGGCACCGCGCGGATGGGCCCGGACTCCGACCCGGGAGCGGTGGTCGACCAGCACCTGCGGGTCCGCGGGGTGGAGGGGCTGCGGGTGGTCGACACCTCGGTCATGCCCACGGTGACCTCGCGCGGGCCGGCCGCGACCGCGGTGGCGATCGGCGAGCGCGCCGCGGAGCTGATGACCCGGAGGTGACCTCGGCCCCCCTGCAGGGCGGGGCCCTGCAGGGGGGTCCTCTATCCGCCCGACGGCGGTGGGAGCGGGATGCCCGGCGGCGGGAAGAACACCGGCGCCTCGGCCGACAGGACCGGCAGGAAGGCGTCGTGCCAGATCTGGCCGCCGCGGCTGCCGCCGAAACCGCCGACGTCCACGTTCGCCGTCGGGTTGAACAGCATGACGCTCGCGGTGTACCGCGGCGTGGAGCCGACGAAGGACACCGACGCGCGGTCCTGGGCGGTGCCGGTCTTGGTGGCGATCTGGTGGCCGGGGATCGCGGCCCGCCGGCCCGTGCCGTAGGGCAGCGACGAGCCGCCCACCATCATCTGGTTGACCGTCGTGGCGATCTGCGGCGACACCACCTCCGGCGTGCACGAGGCGCCGGTGCCCAGCGGGCTGCCGTCCTCGCGGGTCAGCGGCCGCCCGTCGCGGCCGAGCACCTCCACGACCGGGACCGGGGTGCACCGGGTGCCGTTGGCGGCGAGCGTGGAGTAGGCGCTGGCCAGCGCGAGCGGGCTGGTCGCCTCCGGGCCGAGGGTGAACGAGCCGCGGTTCTGGGCGATCACCTGGTCGGCCACCGGGTCGAGGGAGGTCAGGCCCAGCCGCTGCGCCACCCGGACCGGCCCCTCGACGCTGCCCAGGTCGTCCTCCAGGGCCACGAAGTAGGTGTTCGAGGAGCGGACCAGCGCCTCGTACATGGTCAGCGTCGGCGGGAACGTGCCCTCGACGTTGCTGACCGTGTAGGGCTCCAGGCCGTTGCGGTACACGCGCGAGGTGTAGGGGTCGCTCGTGGTGATCGTGTGCGAGGGCGGGAAGCCGCGCTCCAGGGCCGCGGTGGCCACGAAGACCTTGTACGTGGAGCCGGAGCCCTTGCTGGCGACCACGTTGAGGTTGACCGACGACTGGGCCGGGTCCGCGGCGTCGAAGCCGAAGACCCGGTTCGCGCTCATCGCGAGCACGTTGCCCGTGCCCGGCTCGACCGCGGTGAACATGGCGGCCACCGGGTCGCCCATCGGCTGGGTCGCCAGGACGGCAGCGTCGGCGGAGCGCTGCAGGTCGGCGCGCATCGTGGTGCGGATGGTCAGCCCGCCGTCCTCGAGCTGCTCCTGGGTCATCCCGAGGGTGCCGACGAGGTACTGCTGCAGGAAGTCGCAGAAGAAGCCGCCGAGGACCCCTGCGCCGGCGCAGCCGTTGGGCGGGGCCGGCGCCGGGTTGGTCTCCACCGGGCCGGCGGCGGCCTCGGCGCGTTCGTCCTCGCTGATGTACCCGAGTGCCTGCATCCGCTCGAGCACCACGTCGCGCCGCTCCCGGGCGCGCTCGGAGTCGACCAGGGGGCTGTCGGACGTCGGCGTCTGCACCAGGCCGGCGAGCATCGCCGCCTGGGGGAGCGTGAGGTCGGCCGCGTCGACGCCGAAGTAGGCCCGGGCCGCGGCCTGCACGCCGTAGGCGCCCTCGCCGAAGTACACGGTGTTCAGGTACCGGGTGAGGATCTCCTCCTTGGGATAGGTCTCCTCCAGCGCCAGGGCCAGCCGGGCCTCGCGCAGCTTGCGGCCCACCGTCTGCTCGGTGGCCGCCTGGCGGTCCTCGGGGGTGACGGCGGTCTGCAGCAGCGTCTGCTTCACCAGCTGCTGGGTGATCGTCGAGCCGCCCTCCTCGACGTCGCCGGAGCTCACGTTGCGCGCCAGCGCCCGCAGCGTGCCCTGCACGTCCAGGCCGTTGTGCTCGTAGAAGCGCTCGTCCTCGATGGCGACCAGCGCCTGCTCCATGACGTCGGCGATTTGATCGGCGCCCACCGGCGTCCGGTTGTCCCGGTAGAAGTACGTGATCACCGACCCGTCGGCGGCCAGGACGACGGTGTTGGGCGGCGGCGTGGCGTCGGTCAGCTCGACCGGCAGCGGGGCGAGCAGCGTGGCGGAGGTGCTGGCGGCCAGGCCCGGCCCGACGACCCAGGGAGCCACCAGCGCGGCCAGCAGCGCGCCGGTGAGCGGGATGACCAGCGCGAGGCTGCCCAGGGCGCGCAGCCGGGGGTGGGGGTGGCCTGACCTGTGCGACCGCGCCATGTCGTCCTCGCCGAGCTCGTGCTCCCGGCGCGCGGGAGAGCGCGACGCCGTGGGGGGAGAGCATCGCGCAGGGCGACCGATCCGGACACCCGGACGGGCACGGTCACCGGCGCGTCCCGGCGGCGCGCCGTGCGCAGCCGCCGGGACGGCGGACGAGGGGTCCTCAGCGGGCGGTCGGCAGCTCCGACGTCGCGGGGTTCACCGACGCGGACCAGGCGTCGGGGTACCGCCGGCCGGCCTCGGCGACCCACCCGCTGCTGGGCCGGGTGGCCGGGCGGGCGCTGAGCCCGACGATGAGGGCGAGCAGGCCCACGAGGCCGACTAGGACACCAGCGACCACCAGCAACGTCGTGAGCATGTACCGAACGTAGGCAGAGGACCGGTCCGTGTCACGTGGCGGAAGTGCACCGGAGTCCGGCGCGAACTCGGACAGGTTCTGCCGAGCCGATCGCTCCTGTCCCACCCGTCCCGGGCGGATCGCCACAGCTGGACGCGGACCCGCCCGACCGGGTATGGGGCGGGGACCCGTCGACAGGAGGACCTCGTGACCGACCTGCCCCGGACGGCCGGCCGTGCCGTCGCCGTCCCGCTGGGGGCGCTGGCCCGCCGGCGCCACGGCAAGCCGATGCACCCCCGGGGGGTGGTGCTGGACGCCGTGCTGGAGCGGGCCGGCGGCCCGGCCGGCTGGGGCGTGCCGTGGCTCGCGGGCGGTGGCGAGGAGGCGGCGCTGGTCCGGCTCTCCCGCGGCGCGGGGCTGCCCGCGCCGCTGCCGGACCTGCTCGGGCTCGCCGTCCGCCTGCCGGGGACGCCGGGCGCGGCGGGGCCGGTGGACCTCCTGCTGTCGAGCACCGGGCGGGGCCGGCTCACCCGCTGGATCCCGGTCCCCCGGTGGGACGCGCTGGCCGTCCACTCGTCGATCATGGGCTACCGGACGGCGGCCGGGCCGGTGTTCCTGGCGGCGCTGCCCGACCCCGGGGCCGGGCCGGTGACCGCGGAGCCGGGGCCGGTCGCCGCGGCGGCCCGCGCCGGCCGGCTCGCATTCACCCTGGCCGCGGCGCGGGGCGCGGGGGAGTGGCAGCCGTTCGCCCGGCTGCGACTGCTCGCCCCGGTGCCCGAGGTGGACCCGGACCTGCGCTTCGACGCCGTCCGCAACCCGCCGCCGGGCCTGGTCCCCGGCGGGCCGATGGCCCGGTTCCGGGCGCCGGCCTACGCGGCCGCCCGGCAGGGGCGGGACGGCTCGTAGGGTCGCCCGGTGTCCACGGTGCCCCCCGACCTCGTGGCACACCTGCGCCGGGCCCGGGACCACGTCGACCGGCACTTCGCCGAGGACCTCGACCTGGACCGCCTGGCTCGGGTGGCCGGGGTGTCGAAGTACCACTTCGTCCGGTCCTTCGAGGCCGCCTACGGGGAGACGCCGATCCGCTACCTCACCCGGCGGCGGGTCGAGCGGGCCCAGGACCTGCTCCGCTCGGCCAACCTCACCGTCACCGAGGTGTGCATGGCGGTGGGCTACGCCAGCCTGGGCTCGTTCTCCACGCGCTTCCGGGCGCTGACCGGGGAGTCGCCGGTCGCCTACCGGGACCGCTGGGCCGCCCGCGGGGAGGCGCACGTGCCCGGCTGCTGGCTGTTCATGCGTGGCGTGGTGGACCTCGGGGGCACGACCGGCTCGGGTCGAGCAATCCCGGAGAAGCCACCGGCCGGTCGCCGTCCCTAGGGTCGGGGCCATGATCACCAACATCTCGCTGGTCACCGTCTACTGCCTCGACCAGGACCGGGCCAAGGAGTTCTACGTCGACGTCCTCGGCTTCGAGGCCCGCACCGACATCACCATGGGCGAGGGCTTCCGCTGGGTCACCCTGTCCCACCCGAGCCAGCCCGAGCTCGAGATCACCCTCATGACCCCCGGGCCGCCGCTGGACGAGGACGCCGCCGCGTTCGTCCGCGGCCAGCTGGAGAAGGGCTCATGGGCGGGCTGGGGCTGGCCGTCGACGACTGCCGGAAGACCTACGAGGAGCTCTCGGCCAAGGGCGTCGTCTTCCTGCAGGAGCCCGCCGAGCGCCCCTACGGCGTCGAGGCCGTGATGCGCGACGTGTCCGGGAACTGGCTGGTGCTGGTCGAGCGGCGGGACTTCACGCCCGCCGACTTCGCCTGACCCCTCCACGGGAGGCCCGTGCACGCCGCGTGACCGCTCGGGTTGGATGGGATGCCGGTGGGTAATTCACCGGTACCAGCCAGTTCTGATCGGAGCACCGCCCCTGCCGTCGCAGTGCGCGGCCGCAGGAGGAGTACCGCACGTGAACGCCGCCGAGCCCCCGGCAGGTCCCGGGATCCGCGTGGTGACCGTCCCGTACTGCGATCCCTACGTCGACGCCGTCCTGCCCGCGGACGTCGTCCGGGTGGGCCCGGCGCAGGGGCCCAGCCCCTGGCTGGACCCGGCCTACCTCGCCGCCCACGCGGACGGCGTCGACGTGGTGCACCTGCACTCCGGCTACGGACACCTGCCCGAGGACGAGGTGGTCAGCTGGGTGGAGACGCTGCGGCGGACCGGTGTGCCCCTGGTGCTGACCGTCCACCAGCTGCGGGACCCCGAGCACGAGACCCGGCGCCGGCACGACGCGCACCTGGCGGCGCTGCTGGCGACGGCGGAGGTGGTGCTGACGCTGACCCCCGGGGCGGCCGACGAGGTCGCCGGGGGGTTCGGCCGGACGGCGATCGTCGTGGCGCACCCCTCGATCGCCGAGCCGGTGCCCGAGCTGGGCGCCGAGCGCGGCCTGGTGGGCCTGGCGCTGCGGGGACCGTGCGCCGCCCTGCCCGACCCCGCCGCGCTGGTCCGCGCGGCGCTGTCCGGGGCGGTCAACGGCGGCGGGCGGCTGCGGGTGTTCCTCGACGACGGCGTCGAGCCGCCGCCGGTCTTCGCCGCCGGGGACAGCCTGGAGTACCGGCCGCGCAAGGCCGACTCGTGGATCGCGCAGCTGCAGGAGCTGCACACCGTCGTCCTGCCCGAGTGCTGTGGCACCCACTCGCCGGAGCTGGAGGTGTGCCGGGACGTCGGCACGCGGGTGGTGGCGCCCAGCTGCGGGTGGTTCGCGGACCAGTGGTCCGACGTCGTCCCCTACGACAACGACGAGGAGCGCGGGCTGGACCCGGTGTCCCTGGACGCCGCCGTCGCCGCGGCGCTCACCCGGCCGGCGCCCCGACCGGCCGACCGGGCGTGGCGGGCGGAGCAGAAGGCCGCCGTCCAGGCCGTGCACGCGCAGGTCTACGCCCAGGTGGTCGCCGACCGCGCCGGCTGAGCGCCGCTCAGAGCTGCCGCTTGAACCCCACGTGCGAGGCGGTGAACCGGAGCCGCTCGTAGAAGCGGTGCGCCTCCGCGCGCCGGGTGTCCGTGGTGAGCTGCACCAGCCCACAGCCGCGCCGGCGGGCCTCGTCGATGGCCCAGGCGAACAGGGCCGCGCCGATGCCCTGGCCGCGCAGGTCGGCCCGCACCCGCACCGCCTCGACCTGCAGCCGCGTCGTCCCGCCCCGGGACAGGCCGGGGATCTCGGTGAGCTGGGCGGTACCGACGACGTCCGGACCCCGCGTGACGGCGAGCAGCAGCTGGGCAGGATCGGCGTCGACGGCGGCGAACGCCCGCCGATAGGGCGCCGGATCGGGGAGCTCGCGGTCGCGGCCGAGCGGGTCGTCGGTGAGCAGCGCCACGAGGGCGGGGACGTCGTCCGCGGTCGCTCGGCGCAGGCCGACGCTGGTGCTGCCGACGTGCAGCGTGGCGGGGAGCGAGGTCACCGCGGCAGTGTGCCCGGCCGGTGTGGCGGGGCAGCAGGAGGATGGTGTGGGCAGGGGCGGGGTCGAACCGCCGACCTCTCGCTTTTCAGGCGAGCGCTCGTACCGACTGAGCTACCTGCCCCTCCCGGTGTCTCCACCGGAGAGCGACCCTGACGGGACTCGAACCCGCGACCTCCGCCGTGACAGGGCGGCGCGCTAACCAACTGCGCTACAGGGCCTTGCTGTGTGGTGCTGGTCGTGCTGTGCCCCCAACGGGGTTCGAACCCGTGCTACCGCCTTGAAAGGGCGGCGTCCTGGACCGCTAGACGATGGGGGCTCGTGTTCGCCGGGGGCAGCGAGAACTCTACATGCTCCGCGCACCACCTCCGACGCGGGGGTGCGGTGTCCCTCGCCACCCTGTGCCGGACGCGGTGCCGATGGCCTTCTGCAGTCTGCCCCGCACCTCGCCGGCTCGGTCCTCCGTCCCCCTCTCTGCTGGCCTCTTCCCGCTCAGACGCCCGGGATCGTCGTACCCCTGCTCTGGCGGTCAACGCCTCGCGGAAGGCGGCGGTGGTGCCGTAGCCGGCATCGGGGACCACCCCCGGCGGGGCCAGCCCCCCAGCCGGCCAGCTCATCGAGCATGTCGATGGCCAGCCGCCACTTCTCCCGTTGCCGGGTCGCGTCGGGGATGCCGGCGCGCTCGCGCCGCGCCCGGACCGCCGCGGCCGCCTCCTCCGTCGCGGTCTGGGTGTCGTCCCAGCCCGCGGGGAGGAACAGCCGCCAGTTCAGTGGGCAGGAGGCGGTGTCGGTGACCGCGCGGACGCTGACGCCGATCCGGCAGTTGCCGACCTTGCCCAGCGTGCCGGAGTACTGGCGGGCCACCCCCGGCGAGGCGCTGCCGTCCTTGGGAAAGCCGGTGTCGTCGACCACCCACGCATGCGGGGCGGTCACCTCGACCGCGCGGCGGGCCAGCCGTTCGCGCACCGGCTCCACTGCCCAGGTGGACGACGAGACGAACTGCTGCAGCCCCCTGGATCACATCGATGAGATCGTCAGGACAGGGCCTAAACGGCCCACTCAGGGCTACCGGTGGCAGTCGAGGCCCGCGATGCCGCAGTGGGGCCAGGTTCCCTCGTCGCTACGAATCCGTGTCAGGTCCCGCTGAGTCCTCCGCCACCGGGATGCTGTAGATGAAGATCCGCTCCGGGCGACCGTCACGGCAGTGCCACACCGACGCACCCTCGACTCGGATGGGCCGCCCGGTAGGTGCCATCCCGAAGAGGTCGCCCGTGTGGGTAGCCGTCAGGGTCCAGCGGTGCGCGAGCCGATCCTCGGTGGCGAAGCGGTCATGGACCGTGGTGCGCAAGTCGGACACCCCGGCGCGATAGGCACGCATGAAGGCGATCCACTCCTGCGGCCCGCGCAGCACCCGAGCGCGGCTGACCAGGTGGATCTCGGTGTCCGGGTACATCCACTCCGTATGCCTGCTGAAGTCTCCTGCATCGTCAGCCGCGGTCCACTGCTCGGCGATGGCGATGAGATCCGCTGCCGACATTCGGGCTCCTCATGCTGTGCAGAGCGATGTCAGCCGAACGATACGGTTCTTGCGAACCGTAATCGCGCCGCTACGCGTCGAAATTGCCGCTGCGCCCAGGACGTGCTCACTAGGGCACGTCAGATGCCCCCCCAACCGCCTTCAGGACTGGGAGGCGGCGCACAAGATCCGCAGGACAGACCCTGGCACCGCGTCAGGTGAGAGTGATGGGCGTGATCGTCTGCGTCCTTCGGCACACGTGCCCACTCGAGGGGAGAAGATCTCGACCCGCGGTGATCCACATCGAGACCGACGACGAGTCGTGCGGCGTCTTCTCGACGATGGACCGCGCAGCGCCGCTCGTCAGCAGCTGACCGAGTTGGAGGAGGAGAGCATCAGCCGGCGCATCGGTCGAGGATCTCCCCGGGCTCTTGCGCCAGGTGGAGGGTCGGGGATCGTCGTCCCCATGGCGGGAGTCGTCGGGACGTCAGGGCCGCCCACGGGAAGCGCCGCACCCGGGGGGAGGGCTCGAACGCTCGCTCAGGTGTACCGACACTTCGGTGAGGTCGACGCCGCGGGGACATCGCCGCTGTACGAGCGCGTCGCCGTCGCCCTGAGCGAGTCCGACGAGGCGCTGCGCGCCATCGGGACGGCGCCGGCGCGCAAGCGGCACCCCACGGTGATCCTCGCCGCGCTGCACGACCTCGCCCTCGCCGGACGGGCCCCGGCGCTGGCCGCGGCGTATGCCGCCGAGGACGGCGACGCCGCCGCTGGCGCGGCCATCGACACGCTGCTGCGGATGACCGACTCGGTCGTGGCCATCGCCGTGCGCCGGCCGACGCGGACCATCGACACCGGACGCTGCGCCGTGCTGTACCCGGCCGTTGCCGAGGCGGCGCGCCGGGTGGGCGCGAACGCGGTCGGGCTGATCGACGTGGGCGGCTCGGCCGGGCTCAACCTCCACGTCGATCGTGTCGGCGTCACCTACAGCCACGGCCGATCGCTCGGCGACCCGTCGTCCCCCGTGCAGCTGTCGTGCTCGATCGTGGGTGACCGGCCGATCCCGGCGCGGGCGGTGCCCGAGGTCGTCGCCCGCGTCGGCGTCGGCCCCGATCCGCTCGACGTGACCGACGCGGATGACGCCCGGTGGCTGCGCGCCTGCCTGTGGCCCGGCCAGCCGGAGCTGGCCGCGAGGCTCGAGGCGGCGATGGCGGTGGCGGCGACGGACCCTCCGCTGCTGCTGCGAGGCAACGCCGTCGAGGTGCTGCCCGACGCCTTCGCCCGTGTGCCCGCGGACGCCCTGCCGGTCGTCACCACGACGTGGGCGCTGTCGCAGTTCCCCCTGGAGAGCCGCCTGCGCTTCCTGCACCGCCTCGACGAGGCGGCGGTCGGCCGGGCGGTGGCGTGGGTGTCAGCCGAGGGGGTCGGCGTCGCGCCGGCGATACCGACGCTCGGCGATCGCCGCGCCTCCGGCCACAGCACCATCGGTCTCGCGGTGTTCGAGGGGTCGGCTCTGCGGGCCGAGGCCATCGGCCGCTGCTGGTCGCAGGGCCGCCTGATGGCGTGGCTGACGGATTCCTAGCGTCCTGACCGGTCGCTCCACCGACGGAGTCCAGGCGACGCGACACGGCAGCCGTGCTCGCGGCTGGAACGGCCCGCGGCTGTCACCCTCAGCGGGTGATCCGTCGTGCCGCCGTCTGCCCGCCCCTCCTGCTCGCCGCCGCGCTGCTGGCCGGCTGCGGGAGCGCCGACCCCGGCACCGCGCCGTCCGCCAGCACGGGGCAGGCCACCGCCACGGCCGGCTCCACGGCACCCGGCTCCGCCGCACCGACCACCGAGGCGGAGGACACCGGCACCGACGTCCCGCCGTTCGAGGGCGGCACGGAGCCCGCGACCCAGGAGGCCTCCGCGGACGCCCTGGTGACCGTCTCCGACATCCGGACCGCACGCCAGGAGGGCTTCGACCGCGTCGTCCTCGAGACGGGCGGCGCCGGGACGCCGGGCTGGGACGTCCGGTACGTCGAGGAGGCGTACGCGCAGGGCACCGGCGACCCGGTGGAGGTGGCCGGCGAGGCCGTCCTGCAGGTGACGATCACCGGTGCCGGCTACCCGTTCGACACCGGCGTCGAGGAGTGGACCGGCCCCGACCCGCTCCCCGGCAGCGGCACCCGGACGGTCACCGAGGTCGCCTGGGACGCGACCTTCGAGGGCACCTCGGTGGCGTTCGTCGGGACGCGGGGCGAGGCGCCCTTCCGCGTGTACGCCCTCGAGGGCCCCACGCGGGTCGTCATCGAGGTCGGCGACCTCGCCTGAGGGCATTCAGCCCAGCGAGGCGGTGAGCTCCACGGAGTCGGCCTCGACGGTGGTGCAGGTCAGCGTCAGCGGGCCTGCGGTCACGGTCTCGCCCTGGGCGCAGGAGACGCTGGCGTTGCCCACCTCGAGCGAGGCCCGCCCGTCCTGGACGCCGCCGAAGCCCAGCGTCGTCCCGAGGATCTCGACCTCGGCCCCGTCGCCGGACAACGTCACCGAGCACTCGCTGCCGCTGCAGGACAAGGTGTCCGAGCTGAACGAGCAGGCCGTCAGCGGCAGCAGCGACAGGCTCCCGGCGAGGACCCCGGCAGCCAGCCGGGAGGCACGCGACGTCGTCGTGGACATGGGCCGAGCCTAGGTCGGCTGGGTCAGCCCGTCGGGGAGGCGGGCGCGGGAGGCGTCGTCGGGCCGGGCGTGGTCGGTGTCGGGCCCGTCGGGGCGTCGTCCCCACCGACGGCGGCGTCCAGCGGGCCGACCACCTCCCGCTCGATGGTCACCTCGGTCTGCCCCAGCCCGCCCAGGGTGATCTCGTCGTAGGCGGTGACCGCCCCGGTCGTCGGGTCGAGGTAGAGCACCGTGCAGGTCAGCGGCTCGGGGAACTCGCCCTGCAGGGCGCGCAGCCCGGCCCCGCCGGTCGAGCCCTCCACCATGAGCAGCGTGCCCCCGTCGAGCCGGGTGACCTCCCGCTCGTGGGTGTGCCCGGCCAGCACCAGGGGGACGACGCCGTCCAGCGGCGGCGCCTGCTCCGGGTCGTGCACCATCGCGACGGCCGGCGTCTCCGGCAGCGACCCGGCGAACGCGGCGAGGCCCTCGCCGGCCGCCTCCAGCGACTCCACGCCGTCGTCGGCCTCCGGGTCGGGGGTGAATCGGGGGTCCGGCGTCCCCACGATCTGGATGCCGGCCACCGTCACGGCCGAGTCGTCCAGCACGGTCGCGTTCGGCTGGGCGGCGACCAGCTGGACGGTGACGGTGGAGTCGTGGTTGCCCTTGGTGAAGACGTAGGGGACGCCGAGGTCGCCGACCCGGCCGACCAGCGTGTTCTCCGGGGGGCTGCCCCAGTCGGTGAGGTCGCCGGTGTCGAGGACGCCGTCCACGCCGAACTGGGTGACCACCTGCTGCACCAGGTCCAGACCGGCGGGGTTGAGGTGGATGTCGGAGACGTGCAGCAGCGCCACGCTGTCGTCGGCGCCGCCCGGCGGGGGCAGCGCGGACAGCGTCGAGTACAGCGAGCTGACGTTGGAGACGAGGTCCTCGAGCGAGGCGCGGTAGGCGTCGAACCTCGCCACGATGTCCTGCGCGCTGCCGATCAGACTGTTCGCGTTGACCAGCAGCCCGGTGTACGTCGGCTGGGAGAGCGCCGCCGGTCGCCAGGTCGCCGCGGCGATGCCGCCGGTCGCGGCGACGAGCGCGGTGGACAGCCCGAGGGCGATGAGCGGTTCGCGGGGGCGTCGCAGCACCAGCAGGGACGCCGCCGTCGCCCCGCCGACCGCGGCCAGCGCGGTCAGCCACGCCACCCGCTCGACGGCGTCCCGCAGGTCGGCGCTCACCCGGTCGACGACGCCGTCCAGCCGGGCGGGGTCGGTCGCCAGCTGCGTCGCCCGGATCTCGTCGACCCGGCTGAGCTGGATCTCCAGCCGCAGCGGCCCGTCGTAGGCGTCGACCTGCAGCGCACCCAACGGGGGGATGTCGAGGGCGGCGCCACCGCCGAGCGGCCGGAAGGCCACCGTCGCGTCGAAGGGACCGATCGGCGCGGACACCCGGCCGAGCAGCAGGATCCCGAGCCAGGCCCCGACCAGGACGACGGCCACCCGGACGGCCCAGCGGCCCACCCCCCGGGCGACGGTGCGGAGGGCGGCGGAGCCCGCGGGAACTGCGGTGCTCGGCTCGCTCACCTGCGCCAACCTAGCGCTGGGCGGCCGGTCCGCCGTCCCGGCCGCCCGGTGGCGAGGCGGGTGTCACCCGATCGTCGGGCGACGAGCTCGGCGGTCGCCTCGGCCGGCCGCCGACCGCTCGTAGCGGGCGGTCAGGCGGTCACGGCGGCGCGCGGGCGGAACAGCCAGCGGAGCGCGACGAACCGCATGAGGCCGACCAGCCCGGTCACCGTGACCACGAGCGAGACCTGGGCGACGACGCCGGCGTTCGGGGCGAACGAGTCGAGGACGCCGAGGGCGGAGCTGCTGAGCAGCAGGCCGATCACCGTGACGCCGCCGGCCTCGAGCTGGGCGGTGAGCCAGCGCACCCGCTCGCCGGCCCGGAACGTGAGCCGGCGGTGCATCTCGTTCGCCAGCACCGTGGAGACGGCGGTCGCCACGACGTGCGCGGTGAGGTAGCCCAGCCACTCCAGGGTGGTGAACAGCGCGGCGTACACGACGGTCGTGGAGCCGCCGACGAGGACGAAGCGGGCGAACTGCCCGAGGGTGTCCTCGGCACGGACCCGCGTCACGACGCTGCCCACGGCGTCGCCGACCGCCGGACGGCGGGTCAGCAGCGACGGGCAGGTCACGAGGTTCCTCCGCAGGTCATGGTTGCTTTCTGCACCCTCTACCTGGGGATCGGCTGGACACCAGTGGTTATTCCCCTGGGAACCGACAGTTCGGCTGTGCAGTCGATCACCGGACCGCAGGCGCCCGCGTGGCCGTCACCGTCGGATCAACCCTCGCTACAGCGCACCGGGGTCGGCATCGCCGCCGGTCGACGGGGGTAGGAGGCCGTCATGAGCCTCATGGGGATCCTCGACCGGGTCGCAGACAAGGCGACCTTCGACAGTGCGATCGAGCCGGCCCGGCGAGCCGTGCAGGCCGCCCTCCGGCCGCAGGCCCTCCGGGACCTGCTGCACGGCACGTGGCTGGGTCACCCGGTGCACCCGATCCTGGTGCAGGTCCCCGTGGGGAGTTGGACGTCGGCCGGCCTGCTCGACGCGATCCCCCGGCTGCGGCCGGCCGCCACCGTCCTCATCGGCACCGGCGTGGCCGCCGCCGTCCCCGCGGCGCTGGCCGGCGCGGCCGACTGGTCGGAGCAGGCGATCGGCGTCCGGCGGCTGGGCGCGCTGCACGCCCTGGGCAACACCGTCGCGCTCGGCCTCTACGTCGGCTCGCTGGCCGCCCGGGCCCGGGGCCGGGGCGGGCTGGGCCGGGTGCTGTCCTACGCGGGGCTCGGCGTCGCGAGCGGATCGGCGGCCATCGGCGGCCACATGTCCTACGCCCAGTCCTCCGGCGCCTCACACGCCGCGACGGCGGCCCGCGCGCTGAGCTCGGACTGGTTCGACCTCGGCCCGCTGGACGACCTGCCCGAGGGGCGCCCGGCGCTGCGGACGGGCAACGGCGGGAGCGTCGACGTCCCGCTGGTCGTCGTCCGCCGGGGAACGCGGGTGGACGCCTTCGTCGGGTCGTGCTCGCACCTGTCCGGCCCGCTGTACGAGGGGTCGGTGGAGCAGGTGCGCGGCGCCGACTGCCTGGTCTGCCCGTGGCACGGCTCGGCCTTCGACCTCGAGGACGGCCAGCCGCGGCGCGGCCCGGCGGCCAACCCGCAGGACAAGATGGAGATCCGCATGCAGGCCGGCCGGGTCATGGCCCGGTTGCCCGGGCGCGACCGGTAGGCCCCCGGACGGTGCCGCCGTCCCTACCCTCGGGCCATGGGACGGACGGCGGCGCTGGCGCTCGTCCTGCTGTGCGCCGCCTGCTCGGAGTCGGACGGCGCCGCCGAGCCGGTCCCGGCGGCGACGCCCGCGGCGCCGGCCCTCCCGCCCGTGCCCGGGCTCGACGCCGAGGTGGTGCGCCACCGCACCGACGTGCCCGTCCCCGGGCGGGTGCACGTGCGGGTCACCGACACCGGCGACCGGCCGTTCACGGTGACCGCGGTGGCGATCGACTCGCCGGGCTTCGCGCCGCTGCCGCCGACCGCGCTGACCGCCGTCTTCGAGCCCGGCCGGACGATCGACCTGCGCACCGCCTACGGCGAGCCGGACTGCGCCGCGCAGCCGGGGCCGGTGGCGGCGCGGCTGACCGTGGTCCGGCCGGACGGGGCGGTCGAGGAGCTGCGCGTGCCGCTGGCCGGGGACGACCTGGACGTCGTCCACCGCGAGGCGTGCGCAGCCACCGGGGTGCTCGCCGTCGCGGACGTCGGCCTCACCGGCCTGGCCGCGGCGGGGGATTCGGTGACCGGGAGCGTCGTCCTGTCCCGCGCCGGGGACGACGGCCGCGCCGTCACGGTGGTCGACGCCCGGGGCAGCGTCGTCCTGGACGTCGCCGTGGCCGGGCTGCCGCTGGAGCTGGGGCCGGGCGAGGAACGGGCGACGGCGGAGGTGGCGTTCACCGCGGCGTCCTGCGACCCGCACGTGCTGGCCGACACCAAGCAGCCGTTCGTTTTCCCGCTGTGGGTCGCGGTGGGGGACGCCGAACCCGTGCCGGTGCCCCTGCCGGTCGACGCCGACCAGCAGGCGCTGCTGCAGGACCTGCTGGGCCGGGTCTGCTGAGGCCGGGTCTGCTGCGGCCGGGATGAGCCCGGCCCGGCCGCCACGGGGGGAACGGGACGACCGGGCCGGAGCCTGGGGCCGCGCGTCGGGAACGTGTCCTCGCGCGGCAGCAGGAGTCACGCTAGGTGACTTGACGGCGTCAAGCCATCCCCTGAGCAGGTGAAGTCCCCGTGTCGTGGACCACGGAGCGTGCGTGCCGGGTTCGCGGGTCGCGGGTGGGGGAACCCGCCGTCCGTGTTCTTCCTCTTCTCCAGCCGGCTCGGCTGCCTGGGCTCGCTGGTCGTCTCCGCGTTGCTGACCCTCCTGCTCCTGTTCCTCTTCGACGTCATCTAGAGGCGACTGCCGTGGGCGAGGGCGCCGAGGAGGCGGAGCTGTGGGTCCCGGTGCTCGTCCGCCGCGGTCACTGGACCGCCGACGTCGTCCGGGACGGGATCGTCCGCGCCCTGGCCCGCGGGCAGCCGCCGTACCGGGCCCGCTGGTTCCGCGGCCTGGCGGCGCGGGTCCTCCTGCCCAAGGGCCCCGCGTGACCGTCCGCGGGGGCCGGGGAGCACGGAACGACACGAGACCCCTGCACGGCGCACCCGTCGCGCGGGGCCTCGTGTCGTCGCGAACCCGCCTGCGCCGGAACCTGCCCGGGCCTCCGGGCGCGGGTGCAGGCTGTGGCCCTCTCCGCGTCGCACTCCGGGAGGAGCAGCCATGCCACCCCTGATCGACCTGGACAGCACGGCCACGTCCGCACCGCGGATGCGCGCGTCGGACGCCGACCGGCTGGCCACCGTCGGGCGCCTGCAGGACGCGGTGGCCCGTGGCCTGCTCACGCCGGACGAGGGCAGTGAGCGGATGGCCGACGCCTTCGCCGCCGTCCACCTGACCGACCTCGACCCGCTGACCGAGGACCTCCCGCCGGCGCCGGCCGAGCGCACGGCGCCGGGGTGGCGGTCGCTCGGGACGCTCGCGGTCGAGCAGGTGCGGGCCTCCCTGACCACCGCCACCGGCCGGTTGAGCGCGGCGCGGGTGGCGGTCGTGCTCCTGGTCGCCGCTCTCTTCCTCGTTCTCGTCGGCGCCCTGAGTGGGGTGGCGCTGTCCGACAGCGGTGGCGGCGGCTGGCACGAGCACGGGCACGACCACTGGGGCGACCGCTGGGACGACGACTGACCTGCTCGCCGATCCCGTCGTCGTTCGGAGACCGGTCGGGGGAGCGGCGGTGCGCGAGGCGGCCCACCTGCCGCCGCTGCGGTTTGCACGACGTCGGGCGGTCACCGGGCGCGGGGAGTGACCGCCGCGTCCGCCGACCAGCTCGCAGACCAGGACCTGCCAGCGACTCCTCAGCGCCTCGTGCAGGAATGGGCACCTCGTCACGACGTGATGGGGAGGCGCAACCCGGCCGCGGCGTCATCGGTGTCCCCTTGCCGCGGAGCGCGCCCGGGGGACGTTGTGCTGCCGTAGGCTCCGCGGTGGCGGATCCGGGGGCTCGAGTCAGCCCCGGTGAGTTGCACCGGGGGAGACCTCGAGGACGACACCGAGAGAACGACGGATCCCCCGGGCCTCTAGCTCAACTGGCAGAGCAGCGGACTTTTAATCCGCGGGTTGTGGGTTCGATCCCCACGGGGCCCACCTTGTCTGACCTGGGCTTTTGTGCGCTCTAAAGGTGTGGAGGTCCCACCCCTGGTGCCGCTGTGGTGGCCACTCAGCCCCACAGTGCCTCCCCCATGCGTCGAGCGGCGTCCTCTGCCAGCTCGGGGGCGACGTGCGAGTAGGTGCCGAGGGTCAGGCTGATCTGCGAGTGACCCAGCATCTCCATCGCCACCCGCGCCGGTACACCTTGCTGCAGGAGCAGCGTCGCCGCGGTGTGCCGGGCGTCGTGCAATCGCGCCTGTGGCACCTTCGCGTCGGCCAGGAGAGCGCGCCAGGCACGGTGGTCGCTCCGCGGGTCGATCGGCTGGCCGTTCTCCTGGCAGAACACGAGGTCGTTGTCCTGCCACTGGGAGCCGGCCGCCATCCGCTCAGCGAGCTGGGCCGTCCGGTGTGCCCGGAGCGCGTCACGCAGTGGTCCCGGGAGTGCGATCGTTCTCCGTCCGGCCCGAGACTTCGGCTGCACGAAGACCAGCCCCTTGCCGGGCTGTCGCTGGAGCGCCTGGCGCACGGTCAGAGTGCCGGCATCGAGGTCGACCGCGTCCCAGGTCAGGCCCAGGCCCTCGCCCTGCCGTAGGCCCAGGGCCAGGGCCACCGACCAGCGGGCCGCGTTCCGGCGCCCACGCGCCGCCTCCAGCACTCGCCGCGCATCCCCCGCGGTCAGCGGCCGGATTTCGTCGCGCTCCACGCTGGGCGCGTCGACCAGCGTGCACACGTTGCGAGCGACCTTGCCGCGCTGCGTGGCGACTTTGAGCGCCCGGGAGAGCACTCGGTGCGCCTGGAGCACGGAGGCGGGCGCCAGGCCACCGGCCTCCAGGTCGCCGTACAGCTTCTCCACGTGCTCGGGCTGTAGGCGGTCGAGCCGGTGGTGCCCGATGCCGGGAACGAGCTGGTTCACCACGAGCTGCCGGTAGCGGACCAGCGTGGAGGGCCGCACCTTGCGCGCCGCGATCGTGTCGAGCCAGTGATCTAGCCACTGTCCGGCGGTCGGCACCTTACCGGCGGCGCCAGCGATGCCGGCGTCCCGCTTGGCCTCCAGGGCCCGCACCTTGGCCACGACGTCAGCCCGCTTCATCGCGGTCACGTGGCGCCGGTCGCGGCGGCCATTCTCCTTCTTGCCCATCGACACGTAGCCGTGCCAGCGGCCGTCCTCGTCCCTGTAGATCGATGACTCGCCGCTCGCCGCACGTCTGCTCACTGGCGCTCCTCGACTTGATCGCTCTGCATGAGCTCCGCGAGCTCCCGCTTCCTCGCCACTTTCAGTTCCTCAATGAGTGCGCGCGTCACGTGGCCACGACGCGCCTGCAACGCTCGCGGCGTCTCGCCCTCGCGTGTGGAACCCACGCGCCGATCGCGCTCGTCGGCAAGGGAGTGACCCCACAAGCTGTGAGCCCAGAGGTCAACGAGACCGGGGGCGATCCCGAGGCGCTTGCCTGCCTTGATCGCCGCTTCGTTCGGTATCCATCCCTCGACTGAGGTCCCAGCGATTCCTCGCTCGCGGGCGGCGCGCTGTGCCCACGTTCCCTCGCCGCTGAGTGCAGGCCACAGCTCTGCGACTCGCACGGTTCCGTCCGGCAACTGAATCTCGCCATCCTCGCCCAAGAGTTCGGACAGCGGCACGCCGTGCGCACAGATGCCCGCCAGCTCAAGCAGCGACAGCGGGCGCCGGCCGGTTACGACCTGGGTCACACGGTTGGCCGTCCACCGGAAGCCCATGACGTTCATGGCGTTGGCGAGGTCCTGGCGCCGCATACCGCTGTTCTCCAGGAAGGCCCCGAGCCGCTTGGCGATCAGCCTGTCAAGTTCGTCCACGTTCGGGACGGTACGGTGCAGCATGCAGAACCGCAAGGCTTGACGAGGCCGCCAACGTCCTTTACCGTCCGCTCAGGCCTTCGGAATCCCAAGGCTGTAACTACCTCACCAGAGGGAGCGGACATGCAGCCCGTACTGCTTCCGATCTATCCGGACGCTGGCCAGGCCCTCGGAGGCCTAGGCCGGACCAAGGTCTACGAGCTGATCACGTCGGGGAAGCTCCGGACGGTCAAGATCGGCCGTCGCCGCTTCGTCCCCGCGTCAGCCGTCATGGAGTACGTCGCCCGGCTTGAGCAGCAGGCGGACCGGCAGGGGGTCGCCTGATGCCCCTCAACATGAAGACCCCCGCTCAGCGGCAACTGAGCGAGGGTCGCGGAACTCACATGGGCAGCGGTTCCGCAGCAAATCGTACGGACAACCGACTGGCCGGGCTACCGGCCGCGCTGCCGTGGGCGGCAAGGTTCATCACCGCGGGTGGGCCGAACGTGCCCACCTACGGCACGCCGGAATGGGAAGCCCTGCCGGACGGTCCCGCGAAGGTGGCCGCCGTCGTGGCCGCCGCCGAGTGCTGGCGGACCTACTGGGACCCCGCCGAGCACGCCCGCCGGCTCCACGCCGAGCTCGACGTGCTGCGGGAGTACGAGGAACCGGCCGTCTGGTCCCCGGAGATCGTTGCCCAGGTCCACCGAACCGCCAACCGCCCCCGCTACGCCGAGCTGTGTGACCTCCGCGGCGAGCCTGAGAAGGCCGCACGCGCCCGCGAACACGAGACCCGGATGCGGGAGGTCGCGTGACCACCAACCGCCGACGCACCCCCCGCGTCATCCGCATCGAGGTCGGCCCACGGAACACCAGCTACCTGCACGGCGCCGGCCTCGTGCCCATCCTCGACAAGCTCGGCGTCCCCCACATGCGCTGCCCGTACCGGCGGGTGCTCTCCTGCCCGTCCAACCGACTCGACGACGTGCTCGCCTACCTCGACCACCGAGACAGCCCCGTCGTCGAACTCGTGGCGGTCGACAGGTGACCCGCCTGACGCCGCGGAACCGGTGGCGAAAGGCGGTCGCCTCGGAGGCGTTCCCGGCCTCTCAGCGGCCCGTCAAGGCGACGCTGCTGGTCCTCGCTGACCTACTCACCCCCACCGGGGAACTGCACGTCTGGCGCGACGAGATGGTGAACGCCACCGGGCTGCCACCGCGAACCCTCGACCGGCACCTGCAACGGGCCGTCCAGGACGGCTGGCTCGTCCGCGAGGTCCCCGGAGGGCATGGCCGGAAGAGCCTCTACCGAGCTGCGATCCCCGGAAGTTGTGCGCCATCCGCGGCCCACAACTCGGGGAGTTGTGCGCCACCTACTCGTATCCAACTCCCGGAAGTTGTGCGCCACCCTGCGGCGAACTCAAGAAAGAAGAGTGCGATCGACAGTGAGCGCGGAGCAGTAGACAGCCCCCGCGGCAGACGACTCGGCCACGACGGCAGCCGCGCCTCCCTTTACGTCGTCGAGACGAAAGACGGCAGCGACAACGGGATCAGTGCGACACCAGTCGCGTTCCTAACTGCCGATCCCAGCGTGCCCGCCACGCAACCGCAGGCCGGGTGGTCAGCATGACCATACGACCCTGCCTCACCTGTGGCGAGCCCACCGAGCGCAGCCGCTGCGACGAGTGCGCCCCGACCCACGCCCGCACCCATCGCACCATCAAGCGGTCAGCCCGTGACCGCGGGTACGACAGCGCCTGGGATGCGCTGAGCAAGCGTGCCCGCCGGATGCAACCGTTCTGCACCGAGTGCGGGACCACCGAGGACCTGACGGCTGACCACAGCCCGGCCGCGTGGCAGCGACGCGCCGAGGGCCTGCCCATCCGACTGTGCGACGTCGAGGTCGTGTGCCGGTCGTGCAACGCCCGCCGCGGTCCCGCTCGACCAGGGGACGGAGGGCCGACCGACCGGCTTAGGGACCCGGGGGGGAAGGCAGAGGGGCGATCACTCTTGCGGGGGCGACGGCCCGTCTCCGCCGGACAGCTCGTAGAGGCTGTAGAACAGCACGACTCCAAAGGAAGTCCACACCAAGGCGCCCCAAAAGTGGTTGAGCCCGTCGGACCTTCCTCCGCCGATAACCGCGACGAGTTCGCCGAGCAGTACGAGAGCGACGATGACAAACGTCACCTGGTGTGCTCGACGGCTCCCGTCCGGGTCCGACCGCCGGTAGGGACGGTCGATGCTCTTGACCATGTTGAGGAAGGCGCTGCCTTTCGCGACCAGCACGAGCAGGAATACGGGCATCACCTGGGCGATCAGCCCGCTCGTCTCCTGACTCATGCGAAGAGGCTATGAGGGCCGGTCCCAAGGCCGCGGTGGACCCTTCGCCGCTGCCCTTCCGGTCTCGGGAGCAGGGTGCGGCGCGGTTGGCCGCGTTCGTCTCCACCTTCTGCACGGTGCCCAAGGGGACCGGAGCGCGGAGGCGGCTGCGGCTGCGGCCGTGGCAGCTCGACCTCATCGGGTCGGTGTGGGATGAGGACCCGCGTCCCCGGCTGGCCGGCTGGATGCTGCCGCGAGGGCAGGGCAAGTCGACGCTGGTGGCCGCACTGGGCCTGTACGACCTACTGCTCGGCGACGAGGGCGCCTCAGTGGTCGTCGCCGCGACCGACGAGCGGCAGGCCGGGATCGTGTTCGGCACCGCGGCGCGCATGGTGGAGCTCGACGAGCGGCTGAGCGCCCGCGTGCAGGTCTACAAGGACCGGCTGGTGGTGCCGGGCCGGGGTGCGTCGTTCACCTGCCTGCCGGCCGAGCCGAAGCGGCTGGAGGGTCTGGACCCGACCCTGGCGATCCTCGATGAGATCGGGGTGATCTCCCGCGAGGTCTACGAGGTCGTGGCGCTGGCGCAGGGCAAGCGGGAGTCCTCGACGCTGCTGGGGATCGGCACGCCCGGCCCGGACCCGCACAACTCGGTACTGACCGACATGCGGGACTACGCCCGCGCCAACCCGGCGGACCCGTCGTTCGTGTGGCGGGAGTTCTCCGCGGCCGGGTTCACCGATCACCCGGTGGACTGCGAGCACTGCTGGGAGCTGGCCAACCCGGCGCTGGATGACTTCCTGCACCGGGACGCGCTGGCCGCGCTGCTGCCGCCGAAGACGCGGGAGGCGACGTTCCGCCGCGCCCGCCTCTGTCAGTTCGTGACCGACACGTCGGGGGCGTTCCTGCCCGAAGGGGTGTGGGACCGGCTGTCGACCGGGGAGGACGTGCCCGAGGGCGCCGAGGTCGTGGTGGCCCTGGACGGCAGTTTCAACGGTGACGCAACTGCGCTGCTGGTGGCGACCGTCTCGCCTCGCCCGCACATGGCCGTCGTGGGCCTGTGGGAGCCGCCGGCCGGTGATTCGGACTACCGGGTGCCGGTCGCGCAGGTGGAGGACGCCGTACGGGCCGCCTGTCGCCGCTGGAAGGTCGTCGAAATCGTGGCCGACCCGTTCCGGTGGACCCGCACGTTGCAGGCGCTCGAGGCCGAGGGCCTGCCGGTGGTGGAGTTCCCGCACTCCACCGGCCGGCTGACTCCGGCGACCACTGACCTGTACGCCGCGTGCATCGCCGGGGAGCTGTCGCACTCCGGGGATGCGGACCTGGCCCGCCACATCGGGAACGCCGTGGTGACCGAGGACGCCCGTGGGGTGCGTCTGGACAAGGGCAAGCGCGGCTCGACCCGACGTATCGACCTGGCCGCGTGCGCGGTCATGGCTCATTCCCGCGCCACCTGGCGCGCCACCCGCAAGCCAACCCGCAGAAGGGCGGTTGCTTTCCGATGACCAAGACCTACCTGGAGACCCTGGGCCGCAAGCTCGACGAGGACGCCGGCCGGCTGGCCACCCTGGACGGCTACTGGCTGGGCACGCAGCCGTCCGCGTTCCTCTCCCCGGAGGCCAAGGAGGCGCTGGGGGACCGGCTGCGGACCCTGGCGGTGAACTTCCCGCGGCTGGCGGTCGGCTCGCTGGCCGAGCGGCTGCGGGTGACCGGGTTCCGCACCGAGGGACCCGGTCACCCGCAGCCGAACGAGGCGCTGTGGCGAGTGTGGCGCCGCAACCGGATGGACGAGGCCGCCGACGCCGCGCACGCCGACGCGCTGGTCTACGGCCGGTCGTTCGTCATCGTGTGGGCCGGCCGGGACCCGGCTGTGCCGCGGGTGACGGTGGAGTCGGCCCGGCAGGTGGCCGTCGAGGTCGACCCGGCCGACCGGACGGTGACTGCCGCGGTCAAGCGGTGGACCGCTGGCGGCCAGGCGCACGCGGTGGTGTACGAGCCCGACCGGATCACCCGCTACGTGTCCGAGGCGACCGTTGTGGAGGCCGGCGCGATTCCGCTCACCGGCTGGACCGCGACGCAGACCATCCCCAACCCGCTCGCTGTCGTGCCGGTGGTGCCGCTGGTCAACCGCGGCCGACTGCTCGACGTCGACGGAGTGTCGGAGATGGGGCCGGTGCTGGACCTGGCCGACGCCATCGCCAAGCTGCACGCCGACGCGATGGTCACCAGCGAGTTCTACGCCCGGCCGCGCCGCTGGGTGACCGGCCTGGAGATCGTCACCGACGACGAGGGGAACCCGGTCAAGCCGTTCTCCACCGAGCTGGACAGCCTGTGGCAGTCCGAGGCGCCGGAGACCAAGTTCGGGCAGTTCGACGCCGCCCGGCTGGACGGCTACGGCGACCTGATCGCCACGCTGACCCAAGAGATCGGCGCGCTGACCGGGCTGCCGCCGCACTACCTCGGGCTGCACGGCGACCAGCCCGCGTCCGCCGACGCGATCCGGTCGGCTGAGGCGTCCCTGGTGGCCCGGGCGCAGTCCAAGGCGCGCACGTTCGGGCAGGCGTGGGCCGACGTCGCGCGGCTGATCCTGGCCGTCCGCGATGGGGTGGACCCGCTGTCCCTGGATGTGGAAACGGTGTGGGCGAACCCGGAGACCCGCACTCCGGCGCAGTCCGCGGACGCCGCCGCCAAGCTCGCCGGGATCGGCGTGCCGTTGTCGGTGGTGCTGGCCGAGCAGATGGGGTGGAGCCCGGCGCAGGTGCAGCGGGTGCGTGACGCTCGCCGCGGGGAGGCCCTGGACGGCGCCGGGCTGGACCTGACCAGCCTGCTCCCGACCGCGGAGGCGTCGTGAGCTACGCCGAGACCATCCGCGGGCTGGCCGGGGACACCGAGCGCCGGGCGCTGGAGCTGTTCGCCGCCTGGCAGGCCGGGGCGTTGACCGACGAGCAGTTCGCCGCCGCGCTGGCCGTGCTGGTCGCCACCGCCAACGCCCAGGCCGTCACGGTCGCGGACCTGTCCCTGGCCGCCGCGGTCACCGTGGCCCTCGGCGTCCCTGTGGCACCGCTGGGGCTGCTGCCCACCCCGGGGGAGCCCGAGAGGCTGGTCAGGGCCTCCAGGACGCTGCTGGAGGCCGTCGAGGTCAGCTCCGACCTGCCGGCCCCGGTGGCTCGCACCGAGCTAGCCACGCCGGCCGGGCAGCCCGACCTATCGGCTCGGGTGGCTCGGCTGGCCCGCGCCGAGCCGCTGACCACCGCCGCCCGCGCCTACAGCGAGGGCATGGCCCGCAGTCCGCACGTCACCGGCTGGAAGCGGGGCCTGTCGGCCAACGCCTGCCAACTCTGCCGCTGGTGGCACCGCGACGGCCGGGTCTGGCCCGCCGATCACAAGATGCCCGTCCACAAGGGCTGTTCGTGCAGCCCGATCCCGACCATCACCGCTACCGCACCCCGACCCGTTCAGCGATGAGAGGACCCACCACCATGCCCGAGATCACCGAGAGCACCACTTCCAGCGAGCCCACCAGCGAGGACGCTCCTACGCTCGACCTGGGACCCGCGGAGGGCCCCCCGCCGTCCCGCCAGGTCGAGCAGCCGGTCGGCGGGACGAGTCGGGCCCCGGAGCCCGAGACGTTCCCGGCCGCCTACGTCCGCGAGCTGCGCCAGGAGAACGCCCGCTACCGCACCCGAGCCCAGGAGGCCGACGCGCTGGCCCAGCGGCTCCACGGGGCGCTCGTGGCCTCCACCGGCCGGCTGGCCGACCCCACCGACCTGCCGTTCGACGCCGCGCACCTCGACGACGAGGCCGCGCTGACCGCCGCCATCGACGAGCTGCTGACCCGCAAGCCTCACCTGGCCGCCCGCCGTCCTGTCGGTGACATCGGGCAGGGTGCGACCTCGGGTCCGACGACGGTCGACCTCGCGGGCCTGCTCCGGTCCCGCGCGAGCTGAATAGGGGGACGAGCGCACCATGAGCGACTACGCGACCGCATGGGACTCGCTATGCCAGGCCATCGGTGCTGCCAAGGGGCAAAGCTCCGGCTACTTCGACGACCAAGACCACCTGACCGTTGACCAGCGGCTCAAGGCCGCCGAGGTGGCCGCGCTGCTGGCGATCGCTCAGGAGCTGTCCGCGATCCGGCACAGCGGGGTCAATCCCAACTACACGCAAGACTAATACCCCCGAGGGGTATGATGAAGGGGCGAGGCCTGGCGCCTCGCCCCTTCGCTGCGGTCCTGGCGGCCGGCGTGATCCCTTTCGATCTCACGTCTGGAGCCACCCATGCCCGCCAGTACCGCCACCGCACCCGAGCTCACCCGCGAGCAGGTGCAGACCATCCTCGTTCAGCCCCTCAGCGCCGCGTCCGCCTTCCTGGCCGCCGGCCCGCGCATCTTCGACACCAACGGCAGTCCGGTCCGCGTTCCCAAGATGGGCGCCCCGACCAACCCGTCGTGGCACGGCGAGAACGAGCAGATCACCGAGGTCGAGGTCGACTTCGACGAGGTGACCCTTCTGCCCTCGACCATGAAGTCGGTCAAGACGCTGACCCGGTTTAGCAACGAGCTGGCCCGCCAGTCCGTCGTCAGCCTTGACGCCGCGCTGCGGGACCGCCTGGTGCGCGACGTCGCCGCGAAGATCGACGCCCAGCTGTTCGGCGCCGGAGGCGACGGCACCACCACCCCGCGGGGCCTGTTCGCCTACTCCGGCACGCAGACGGTCCCGGTCGGTGGCGCGCTAGACCTCGACCACCTGCTCGACGCCTGGGGCCTGGCCCTGGCCGCCAACGTGGACATGAGCCGGCTGCGGTGGGTCATGAAGCCGCGGGAGTTCACCGAGCTGCGCAAGCTCAAGGACGCCGGCAGCCGCTACCAGCTCCAGCCCGACCCCACGCAGGACGGCGTGTTCCGCCTGTTCGGCGCTCCGGTCACCATCACGTCCCGGGTGCCCGACACCACCGCGACCACCCCGACCGCCCGCGCCGCGCTGGTCGACTTCTCCCAGATCGCCGTTGCCCGCGACCAGGCGCCCACGGTCAAGGTGCTCGACCAGACGTTCGGGGACTACGACCAGATGGCCCTTCGGGTCACCGCCCGGTACGACGCCGCCCCGCTCAACCCGGAGGCCATCGTCGTGCTGAGCGGCATCACCATCCCGGCCTGATGCCTCCCATCGCGGAGGACGTGGCCGCGTACCTCGGCCGGCCCGGCGACACCACCGTCGTCGGGCTGGCCGAGCACCACCTGCCCATCGTCGAGGCGATGGTGCGCCGCTACGTCCGCGGGAACGGGTTCGACGCCGCCGGCTTCCCGGACGGCGACCTGTCCGCCGTCATCGTCTCCTGCACCGCCCGTGCGGTCTCCAACCCGGCGCACACCGTCACCGAAGCCATCGACGACTTCAACATCCGTCACGGCGTCTTCAACGGCTGGACCCTGCCGGAGCTGGCGATCCTTCACAGCTACCGCCGCAGAACCGCCTGACACTTCCGGCTCCAGTTCGCCCCTGGCGTTTGAGTCATCCCTTCGGAGCCGGGGCTAGTACCCCGGCCGCCAACGTTCGCCCCCTGCCGATGCGGCGCGGACTGGTAGACGCGGCACCCCGGATGGCGAAAGGTGACGATCATGACAGCACCGGACGATGCTCGTACACGCTGGCCTGACAGCGGCAGCCCCGGCTATCAGGTCCTGCCTGAGCAGGTGGCGCTCGAAGATACGGTCGCCTACCAAGCGGCCGAGCCAACGGAGCCCCCGCCCGACTGGAGCACTGGCTTCGGTGACGTGGGGGACGGCGGTGACGGCGACGGTTAGCGGGCACTACCGGACCCCCTCACTCGGTGAGACAGGTCGACACGCCGCTGTCTCACCGAGCCGCCTTCAGGGCGAACGTTGCCCGGCGCGGCACTAGTTGCTCACTGGGTGCGGATGGCAAGTTCCTCTCGCAGGGCGACGACCTCCCGCCTCAGTGAATCCGTGCCCATGTTGACAGCCCAGGCCACCAGCGCCGTGTGAATGGCGAGCCCCAGGATCGTGAGGATAGCAAGACCGAGAAACACTCAAACTCCGATTCTTTTCTGTCGGTGATCTAATAAGCATCCTCACAATGTTCGACGGGGCCGGTGGCGATGCTCGTCCGAGCCCCCACTCGGATTGGGTAGAGCAGAGGTCAGGGCCTGACTGAGGGCTTCTAGCGTCCACCGCGAGGCCCGCGGTGCACATTAAGCCGGGAGCCCGTTCGGGCTGAACTGCTTACAGGGCCGTCGCCATGCCGAAGCCCAGGAGGTAGGTCACCACCGGCCACACGACGGTGAGCAGCGTCTGCGGGTTCCGCAGCAGCGCACGGACGTCGGCGGCAAGGGACGTGCTGGGGGCCGTGGTGGTCTCGTCGGCGGGCAGGTGGGCGGTAACGTCGAGCATGGTCCTCAGTCCTTCTAGGTGGGGATCAAGGCCCCGTTCGGTGTCCCAGCATCGGCGGGGCCGTCCTGTTCTTTGGGGTGCCGGCTGGTGCCAGCGTGGTGGCCAGCGAACGGCGTTCACGGTCGTCCGCGGGGGTCCGCGACTTACTCCACAAGCCGCTGACCAGGCCAGACGGACGTAGGCGCACCTCGGTGGACAGACCTCCCGCGCCCTTTTAATCCGCGGGTTGTGGGTTCGATCCCCACGGGGCCCACCCAGCGTCACGTCGCCATGCCTGCCGGTCGATGTCCGGCCGGGCGCCACTCCAGCCATGCCTGCACAGCGCCCTGGTGAGCGGGACGGTGGCCGCCGGCGAGCGCTCTCCGGGGGGAGAACTGCCGTTCCGTACTGGTCCAGGCGCTGAGCTCGACTCGCACGACGGGGCACCAGGGTGACCGTTGGTCGAGCCCTGGGCCGGGCCCGCCCGACGTCCGGGGGACATGGGTCCATCGCCATCCGGGCGCGACCCGGCTCTATGGCCAGTCCGTGAGCAGCTCGGCGCCGTAGTGCGCAGCCAGTGTCACGACCCGTTCCAGATCGGGCGGTGCCTGCTCGGCCGGCAGGCTCCGGTCGGGTGCCGGCTCACCGAGTTCGACGAAGAACGACTCCAGACCGCCGGGCGTGACCCAGCTGAGGCTCCGCACCTGCTCCGTCCGCACCGTCAACAGGTGCGGTACGTCGCGGGGGCAGAAGACGAACGAGCCGGGGGTGGCCACGAACGTGTCGTCGCCCACGCGGACGACGACTTCCCCCTCGAGCACGAAGAAGGACTCGTCCTCCCGGTGGTGCACGTGCGGTGGTGGCTCGGCGCCCTTGGCGATCACTCCTTCCATCAACCCGAAGGAGCCGCCTGTCTGCTCCGCCGCGGCGAGCACGGTGACCAGCTCACCGGCCGACACGTAGCTCGTGGCGTCGCGGAGGTTCAGCGCGAACGGAGAGGACGGCATGTCCCACCTCCACCAGGTTCGACAGTGGGGATCCGACGTGCGGCAGAGCCGACGCGAGGTGTCGAGGCCGCGGAGACCGACCTCTGGTCGACGTGGCTGTCGACGCGGCAGTCGGCGGCGTCGCTGACCGACGAAGCCGTTGTAGGAGCGGCCCTCGAGGTCATGACGGCGCACGCCCTCCCGCTCCTCCGGGGCCGATGCGGATGGCACGGTCCGCCTCGGGCACCAAGGACTCCTCCCACGAGCCACCGGTCCACGGCGGCACGACGCGACGCGCGTATGCGGTGCCGAGGAATGCCAGACGCAGGTCCGGAGGCAGGCCCTCGAACGGTGAGGCCTGGGACGCGTGCGCGGCGATGGCCCGCTCTCGCTCGGCCACGTGGTCGGTGGTGTCGGCAACGGTCGTGACGTCCTCGTCCGGGGTCCCGCTGACGGTGATGTCCTCGTCGAGGTAGGCGATGTCGGGGCGCTGCTCTCGCATGACGGCCAGCCAGCGCGCCAGGAGGGACTGCGGGAGGCAGTTGAGGTAGACCCTCTGCACACCGACGGCCTGTGCCGCGACGAGTGCGGCGTCACGGATCCGGGTGTGGTCCCGGTGGCCGTCGCCGTCCTCGATGGTGAGCAGCACGTCGGGGCGGAAGTCCGCGACATGCTGGACCACCGCGCTGACCACCTGCTCGAACGGTGCACCGCTCAGACTGCCGTGAGGGAGCGGCCCGGTCATCCCGGAGTCGACGAAGTGGAGCAGGTCGACGCGCTCGACGCCGAGCAGTGGCGCGGCCTCACGCAGTTCGCGCTCCCGCACCGCAGCGAGGTGCGCAGGACGCCACGTCCGGCCGGGCGGTGGCTCGCCCGCCTCCCCGCGGGTGGCGCAGCAGACCGCGGTGATGGCGCCGGCGGTCGCGGCGTGCAACAGCCACGAGCCGCAGCCGAAGGTCTCGTCGTCCGGGTGCGCGACGACGACCTGTACCCGGGGGCGGGCGGTCGGGGGTCGGTCGGCGCTCGGGAGGTCCTTCTGCCGGCCGGGGTTCGAGGTGGCCATGATGGCTCCACTGCCCATACATACTGCCTTCTGCAGTATCGACAGCCTAGACCCTGCCCTGGGCACCATGTCAATCTCCAGCATGCCCTCGACCCGGAGCACTCGGCGTACGACCACCTCGTACGCGATCCTGGGACTGCTGTCGGTGCGGTCCTGGACCACGTACGAACTGGCCAAACAGGTCACCCGCAGCCTGAACTGGTTCTGGCCCCGAGCCGAGCGGAAGATCTACGACGAGCCCAGACGCCTGGTCGATGAGGGACTCGCGACGGCCACCAAGGGTCACACCGGCCTACGGCCCCGCACCGTCTACAGCATCACCGACGAGGGCCGTCGCGCCCTGCGTCAGTGGCTCGACGAGCCTGCCGCGCCGCGCACCATCGAGTTCGAAGCCATGCTCAAGCTCTTCTACGCCGACGCCGGCTCGCTGGAACAGCTCACCGCCGTACTGGCTGGGATCGAGCGCGAAGCCGCCCAACGACTGGCCGACCTCCGGGCGATGACCGAACGTGCCCTCGAAGGCGACACCGAGTTCCCCCAGCGCCTGCACCTCAACGCGTTGGGTACCAGGCTGTACCTGGAGCAGGAGACGACCGTGCTCCGCTGGGCCCGATGGGCCCGGGCTCAGGTGGCGACCTGGCGATCCACCACTGACCCCGGACCGTGGGACGCCCGCGCGGCACTCGAGGAGCGCACCGACCTGCCGCCGGCCTGACGACATCGGCCACGCCGCTCGCCGGCACCCGCGCGGCCGAGGTCGACGTCAGAGCAGGATCGGGAGGATGTTCAGCAGCGCGAGGCTGTTGAGCGTGATGTGGGCCGCGATGCCGATCCGGATGTCCCTGAACCGCCAGACCACGTACACCATGGGCCCGAGGATGATGATCAGGTTGACCACGTCCCACGGCTTCCACAGGTGGTAGAGGGCGAACAGGCTGGTGTTGACGAGTACGGCCCAGGCGCCGAACCGCCCGATGCGGGGCAGCAGGTAGCCCCGGAAGTAGAGCTCCTCGACGAGGGGGCCGAGCAGGATCAGGATCAGGACGTAGCCGACGGCCGTGACGGTCTTCGCGGTGCCGCTGCCGCTCTCGGCGAAACCCGCCGGAAGGGGATCGAGCGCCCAGCCGGGCATCCAGGAGAAGAAGGAGTCCTTGATGCTGCTGCCGATCCCGAGCACGGACACGGCGAAGCCCCAGGCCACCAGGGCCACGACCAGCAGGACCTTGCGCCACGTGAACGGCCCCGGCCGGAAGGGCAGCACGGCGGCGATGCGCCAGGAGCCGGTGCGTCGGTGTGCCTCGCGCAGCAGCCAGCCGAGCTCGGCGGTGACGAGGACCAGGCCGACGGCGAGGACGGCGGCGCCGATGGCCGGGTAGCCCGCGCGCATCACCGCGGGCGCTGCGGCGTAGAAGACGGCGGCGGTGAGGATCCCGGGCACGAGGTGCAGGGCCACGGACACGGGCAACGGCTGCTGCTCGACGTCCTCGACCGCCGGCGCCGTCAGCGGCAGGTCACCGCCGTGCACCGCTGGACCGGTGTTCACGCTGCGTCCGCTGGGCATCGGAGGGCTCCTCGAGGTGTCGAGTGCGGTGCATCGGTCGCATGGAGCGTCAGGGCTGGGCCGCTCGTCCGGCACGGGGCCACCCCGCGGGATCCCGAGGGCTGACCCTGTAGCGCCGGGGACGGAGCGGGTCCGAGCGGGCGAGCAGACCGGCGGCGCCGGGTGTCCGAGGCGGTACCGGCCGGCTCGGCCGCGGCGTAGCCTCGTCGCTCCGTCCCGGCCCGCGGGGGAGCCGGCGAGCGTGTGCCACGAGGGTTGGCCCGGTAGTCGCCGATCCCTCGGGCGGAGAGCATGCCGGTGTGGAGGCGCGGGTGGTCATCGTGGACGATCACCCCGCGTTCCGGTCGATCGCCCGGCGGCTGCTCGCCGCCGGGGGGTTCGCCGTGGTGGGCGAGGCGGCCGACGGCGCGGGTGGACTGCGCGCCGCCCGCGCACTGCGCCCGGACGTCGTGCTGCTGGACGTGCAGCTCCCCGACGCCGACGGGTTCCAGGTGGCGGCCGCGCTGGCCGCCCTCCCTTCCCCGCCGGCCGTCGTCCTCGTCTCCAGCCGGGCGGCGCGGGACTACGGGAACCGGCTCTCCGAGGGAGGCGCGCGCGGGTTCATAGCCAAGGACCAGCTGAGCGGGAACGCGCTCCGCGCACTGCTGGAGGCGGCACCCCCGTGCGGGTGACTGCTCGCTCCCGGGCGGCGGTGGCGGGCGCCGGGGTGCTGGGCGGGCTCGGCGCCGGCGCTGCGTTGGTCTGGGGCGGCTACACGGTGCCCGCGGACCTCCTCGCTCCGACGCTGGTGCTCGACCTCGCCGTCGGCTGGTCGTTCATCGGCGTGGGGCTGATCGCCTGGTCACGTCGTCCGGGCAGCCGGGTGGGCCTGCTCATGGTGGTCCTGGGGTTCGCCTGGTTCGGCCGGCTCGTCGTGGCGATCGCGACGCCCGCCGGGTTCGTGGTCGGGATGCTGCTGAACACGCTGCACCTCGGCGTGCTCATCCACCTGCTCGTCAGCTTCCCCGACGGCCGGGTGCGGACCTGGCCGCAGCGGGTGGTCGTCACGATCTCGTACCTGCTGGCCACCCCGGCGGACCTGGTTCTCCTCCTGCTGCGCGGCGTCCCCCTGCTCCCGACGGAGGCCGTTCCCCCGGGCGGCGTCGTGATCACCGTGCGGGGGGCCGTGCAGGGGCTCACCGTGGTGGGAGCCGGGTCCCAGGCGTTCGTCGCGGTGTTCGCCGCGTCGGTGATCGCGCTGGTCGTGCGCCGGTGGCGCCGGGCGAGCGCGGTCCGGCGCCGCACGGCGGCACCCGCGGTCTGGGGCGGCGTCGGGATCGTCGCGGTGATCCTCGCGCAGCGCGTCGGGTACCTGCTGCAGGTCCCGCCCGAGGTCGCCGTGGCCCTGGCCTGGGCGGCCAACGTCGTCCTCGTCGTGTGGCCGCTGGCGCTGCTGATCGCCCTGATGCGCAGCCAGCTCGACCGGTCCTCGGTGGGCTCGCTGATGATCGAGCTGGGCTCGGGCGTCCCCGAGCCCGACCGACTCCGCGCGGCGCTCGCCCGGACGGTGCACGACCCGACGCTGGAGCTGGCCTACTGGATCCCGGACGAGGGGGTGTTCGTGGACGCGCACGGGGTCCCGGTCGCGATGGCAGCCGGTGGCGACGAGCGTGCGGTGACCGTGGTGGAGCGCGACGGCGAGCCCATCGCCGCCCTGCGGCACGACGCCGCACTCGTCGCCGAGCCCGAGCTGGTGGACGCCGTGGTCGCGGGCGCCGGGATGGCGTTGCAGAACGAGCGGTTGCACGCCGAGGTCCGCGCACAGCTGCGCGAGGCCCAGGCGTCACGGGCCCGGTTGGTCGACGCGGGAGATGCCGCGCGCCGGCGGGTCGAGCGCGACCTCCACGACGGAGCGCAGCAGGCGCTGGTCTCGGTGGCCCTGGCGCTGCGCCTCGCGCGCTCGCAGCTGGGGACGGTGCCCACGACGGAGACCGCGGCACTGCTGGACGAGACCGCCGCGGAGCTGGACACGGCGCTGCGGGAGCTGCGGGAACTCGCCCGCGGCATCTACCCGGTGCTGCTGAGCGACGCCGGGTTGACCCCGGCGCTCCGGTCGCTGGCCGATCGGTCCCCCGTCCCCGTCGTCCTCGCCGCCGACGACGGACCCCGCATGCCCACGCCGGTCGAGCAGACCTGCTACTTCGTGGTGTCCGAGGCGCTGGCCAACGCCGCGAAGCACGCGGCGGCGAGCGAGGTGCGGATCGGGATCGGCCGCCGCCCCGGCCACGTCGTGGTGGAGATCGCCGACGACGGTGTGGGCGGCGCCGACCCGACGGGATCGGGTCTGCGCGGGCTCGACGACCGCGTCGCCGCCCAGGGCGGACGGCTGGACGTGCACAGCCCGGCGGGCGCCGGCACGACCGTCCGGGCGGAGATCCCGTGCGCCTGATCGTCGCCGATGACGCGGCGCTGTTCCGGGAGGGGGTCGCCCGCCTGCTCACCGGAGCCGGGTTCCAGGTGACCGCCACGGCTCGCGACGCCGCGGAGCTGGTCGCCCGGGTGGACGACGACCCTCCCGACGTCGTCGTGGTGGACATCAGGATGCCGCCCACCTTCACCACCGAGGGCCTCGACGCCGCTCGCACCCTGCGCGAACGCCACCCCCGTCTCGGCATCCTGGTGCTGTCGGCCCACGTGGAGCCGCACTACGCCCTGCAGCTGCTCGAGACCAACGCGACAGGAGCCGGGTACCTGCTCAAGGAGCGCGTGACCGACCTGACCGAGCTCACCGACGCCCTCCACCGGCTCGCGGCCGGCGGACTGGTCATCGATCCGGCGGTGGTGGCGCAACTGGTGGGCCGGCGCCGCGTACGGAACCCCGTCGACGAGCTGAGCACCCGGGAGCGGGAGGTCCTCGCGGTCATGGCCGAGGGCCGGTCCAACCAGGCCATCGGGGAGCGGCTGTTCCTCAGCCCGAAGACCGTCGAGGCCTACGTGCCCAGCGTGTTCACCAAGCTCGGGCTGCACCAGGGACCCGACGACCACCGCCGCGTGCTCGCCGTGCTCGCCTTCCTCCGCAGCTGACCCGCGACGGCGGCGGGCCCACCTGGACCGAGCGCCGCGACGCGCCGGTGTCGCACCGGTGCGAGCGCGACCGAGCGCCGCCGGGAGCCGTTCCACGCTCGGGCGCAGGGGGCTTGTCGACAAGGCGGTGGGCGCAGCGACGGGTCACCGGCCGCGGGACGGGGCCTCCACAACGATGCGGTGACGGGCGCTTCCGCAGCGCGTCCGCGAGCCCGGATCGGCCCTGGTCGGCCCCTACTTTTCGGGCTGTCCGCGGCACGTCCCCGGCCGCGACGGACCCGCCTGAGGAGACCCCGCGTGAGCGCGCCCACCACCACGAGATCCGAGCACCGGCCGACCGACGACGGGCTGGCCCTGCTCCTGGACCTGTTCGCGCTCGAGCCCGCCGAGGAGCCGCAGCGCCGTCCGGCCGACCGGCCGCGGGTCCCCGTCCGGGCGCGGGTGCAGGACTGGGCACGGCGGGCGGCCCTCTGGGGCGCCGGGCCACAGGGGGCCTGGCGTGCCTGGTGAGCGCCCGGCGCCCGGGATCAGGTCGATGAGGACCCGGTCCGCCGGTCCGGCGGCCGGACCGCACTGCGGAGGTGGACTGTGGTGATGGTGGGGCTGGTGGAGGCCGCGCTGGCCTTCGTGGCACTGATCGGCCTGGTGATCGGGCTGGGCCGGAGCTCGACGGCCCGGTACGAGCGCGCCCGCGCGCAGGAGGCCCGGCAGCAGGCGGCGTCCGCGGCGCCCCAGCAGCGGCCCGAGGCCGGCTCGGCGAACCACCCGGCCGGCCGTCAGGTGTCCGCGTGGTGGCTGGTCGACGAGGCCGGGGACCAGCGGGGCGCCCGGGTGCTGGCCGGTCCCTTCCCCGACCGGATCGCGGCGGACTGGGCCGCGGTCTGCGAGGGGCTGCCCGCCTCGGCGTCCGCCGTCTACGGCGCGCGCCGGCCCGACGGCACCCTGGTGCGGCGGCAGTCGCCTGCCGAGCGGGCGTGGCTCGCCGAGCTCGGGCACCAGCTGGACGGGCTGGCCGAGGACTGGGACGAGCTGCTGACGGACGCCGACGCGCTGACCACGCTGCTGGTGGAGGTGAGCGCGGCTCTGGTCGAGGCCGGGTTCGGCCTGCACGACTGCGCCGAGGACAGCCCGGCCGGCGGCGTGTGCCTGGTCCCCGATCCCGGTCACCGCGGCATCCTGGTCAGCTGGCGCCAGCACGACCGGATGAGCGTCGAGCGGGTCCGGGGCGCCGCGGTGGAGGCGTCGGTGCAGCGGACGATGAACTCCGCGATCGCCGACGTCCTCGTCGAGATGGGGTTCCCCGTCACGCCCGTCGGGACGAGCGGGAGCCACCTCGTGGTCGCCTCCGAGCAGTCCGCGTCGGCCGCCTGACGGGCCGGGCTCGGCCGGCTCGAGGGACGGGCGCCCCGCGGACCTGCGGATCACGGGCCACGGGGCGGCCCTCCGCACATGGCCGTCACGTGGTGGTCGTGCACGGGAGCGGAGCGCACCGGCATCGGCTCCGCGGCGGACGGCGGCACCCGGAGGGGCCCGCCCCCGAGCTCAGCCGATGCCGGGCCCACCAGCTCGGCGGGCGACGGAGGACCCTTCCGCCGTCCGTGCCGGGATGGAAGCGTCAGGGGCAGGTCCCTCCGCGGAGACGTCGGCCGGAGCGACCACGTCTGCGGGGGTGAGGACATGGGCGGCAGGACCTCGGACACCGCAGCGCGGCTCGACGTCTACGAGGTGGCCCACCTGGCCGGCGGCCCGGCCCGCGTGGTGGACACGGCGGTGGTCGTGCTCGTGCGCTCGGGTCGGGTGCGCGTGCACGCGCCCGGCGAGCTGGCGACGGCGGAGCTGACCCGGCGTCATCCCGTCGAGGCGGCCGTGCTCGACGCCATCGGGCCGACCGGGCACCGGACCGTGGAGACGGTCCGGTGGCGACTCGCCGGCGACGAGCGGATCGGGAACCTCGCCCGTCGGCTGCAGCAGGAGGGCCTGCTCCGGCCTCGCGGGCTCGGCGCCCTGCCCCGGCGCGAGGCGGCGCCGGTGTCGCCCACCCGATCGGGCCGCCGGCTGCTGGCCCGGCTGCGGGAGGAGCGCGGTGCCGTCGACGAGCCCTGGCGGGTCGCCCTCGGCGGCCGGGCGGCCATGCAGGACCACCGACTCCGGGCCGCGGTGTTCGAGCCGCCGCAGGCCGAGCGGGACGTGGGCCGGCGCAGCATCCGTGCGGCCCGCAGAGAGCTCGCCGCCCAGGATCCGACCCTGTCGGCGCGGTACACGTTCGGGACCGCGGCGGGGAGCGCCGCCGTGGTGGGCTTCGGTGACGGCGGCTTCGCTGACGGCGGAGGCGGTGGTGACGGGGGCGGCTGACGCCCGCGGCGACCGGACCGTCAGCAGGCGGACGACGGCAGCGCGTCGGCGGCCGTGCCCGCGGTGCTGAGCACCCCGGCCAGCGTGTCCAGCGCGCCCGGCACCAGCGCGTAGTACGCCCACACCCCGCGCTTGTCGCGGGACAGCAGCCCGGCGTCCACCAGCACCTTGAGGTGGTGGGAGACCGTCGGCTGGGACAGGCCCAGCGGCTCGGTCAGGTCGCAGGCGCACGCCTCCCCACCGGCGTGCGCCGCGACCAGGGACAGCAGCCGCAGCCGCGCGGGGTCGGCGATCGCCTTGAGCACCCGGGAGAGGTCGCCGGCCTCCTCGGCGGAGAGCGGGCGGCGGACCAGCGGAGCGCAGCAGACCGCGGCCAGCGGGAGAGGGGTGTCGACGCTCACGCGGCCAGTATGCCGATGAGATAGACGGTCGTCGATGGGTCCGCGACACGACCGCCTGAGGGCCGGCGGACGGCGTCGCGCCGTGCCGCACGTCCCACCCGCGGGGCGGGACGTGACCACCGTGACGTTTGAGCCGGTGCTGTGGCCACCTGCACAGACGTGGGGACGGCGGGAGCCGCCCGGAGCTGCCACCGTGGACGTGGGTGCCCGAGGTCGTGTGCTCTCCCCGCCCCTCGAGCGGCCACCCCTGTGCGGTGGCCCGTGTCCCCTCTGCGAGGTCCCCGTGCGCACCTCTCCGCTGCTCTCGCGTGCCCGCACGCACGTACCCGTCCCCCTGCGCGCTCCCGGAGAGCCGTCGCTGCCCCGGCTGCACGCCGCGGTGGCCGCCGTCTTCGCCCTCGACGGCGCGGTCTTCGGCAGCTGGGCCGCCCGCGTGCCGGACGTCGCCGCCACGGTGGGCGTGGGGCACAGCGCGCTCGGCGTCGCGCTGCTCTGCCTGTCCATCGGCGCGCTGGCCGCCATGCAGGTCACCGGCGCGCTGTGCGCCCGCCTCGGCGCCGGGGTGGTGACCACCCTCGGGGCGTTCCTGCTCTGCGTGTCGGTGGTGCTGCCCGGCCTGGCGACGTCCATGCCCGGGCTGTGCGCCGCCCTGCTCGTCTTCGGCGGGGCCACCGGCATGGTGAACGTGGCGGCCAACGCGGTCGGTGTCACCGTCGAGGGCCGGCTCGCGCGGCCGGTGCTGTCCGGCCTGCACGCCGGGTTCAGCTTCGGCGGCCTGGCCGGCGCGCTGCTCGGCGGCCTGCTCGCCACGGTCGCCGGCGTGGCCGCCCACCTGGTGCTGGTCGGTGCCGCCGGGCTGCTGGTCACCGCGTGGGCTGCGCGGGCCCTCGCCGGCGCGGACGGGCCCCGGCCCGCGGCGCCCCGCGCCGCCGCCGCCGACGAGCGGCGGTCGCGGCCCACCGCGGTGCTCGTCGTCCTCGGTGCCATCGCTGGCTGCACCGCCTTCGGCGAGGGCGCGCTCTCGGACTGGGGCGCGCTGCACCTGCGCGACGAGCTCGGGGCGACGACGGCGGTGGCCGCCGCCGGGTACGCCGGCTTCTCCCTCGCCATGGCCTGCGGCCGCCTCGCCGGGGGCCGGCTGGTGGCGGCCCTGGGGGAGCGGCGGCTGCTGGCCGGGGGCACCGTGCTGGCCGCCGCCGGCGGGATCGCCGCGGTCACCGCGACCTCGGTGCCGACCGCCCTGGCCGGGTTCGTCGTGGTCGGACTGGGGCTGGCGAACGTCTTCCCGCTGGCCGTCTCGCGGGCCGGCCTCCTCGGGGGCGCCCGCGGCATCGCGCTGGCGACCACGGTCGGCTACACCGGGCTGCTCGGCGGTCCGCCCCTGATCGGCCTGGTCGCCGAGCACGCCGGGCTGCCCGCGGCGCTGGCGACGGTCCCGCTGCTCGCGCTGGTCGCCACCGTGCTGGCGCTCTCGGTCGCGGGGGACGCGGTGCGGGCGCCCGTGACACCGCGCGGCCTGGTCGCGGTCGTCGCGCCCCGGGTCCAGCCGCTGGTGTCGGGCTTCGGCCACGGCACCGCGGTCTACGTCCGTGAGCTGCGGGTCCTGGACCCGTCGACCTGACCGGACGCCCCGGTTCGGCTTGAGGCCGGACTGCCCGGTGCCGAAGGGACGATGACGGTGGAGTCCGTGCTCCGCCGTGGTCGCGCGCGGCGGGGAGGTGGGGCGGTGGTCAGCGGCACGACCGCGCCCGGCACCGGGCCCCCGCCCGCTGCCGGCGGCCCGCCGGCAGTCATCGCGCCCGCGGCAGCCATCGCGCCCCCCGGGGATCCCCACGGGAGCCGGCCCGAGGGCCGGCCGCTCGTGCTGCTCGCCTACGCCTGCGGCTTCGCGATGGTCGCCCTCTCCTACGGCCTCGACGAGACGCTCGGCGTGATCGCCGGCGTGCTCAACGTCGTCTTCGGCATCTACTTCTGCCGGCACCTCGGCTTCGCCGTCGCCGCCGCCCGCTGGGCCGAGCACGACATGCTCGCCGCCGACGTCGGGCTGCACGGCTACACGCCCCCGGTCGCGGTCTTCGTGGGCTGCAAGAACGAGGAGCTCGTCGTCGACGGGATGGTGACGGCGCTGCTCGCGCTGGACTACCCGGCAGACCGGCTCACCCTCGTCGTGGTCGACGACGGCTCCGACGACACCACCGGCGCCCGGCTGGACGCGTGGGCCGCCCGCGAGCCACGGCTGCGCGTGCTGCACCGCCCGCCGGGCTCCGGCGGCGGCAAGTCCGGCGCCCTCAACGACGCGCTGCACCTGGTCGACGCCGAGATCGCCGTCGTCTTCGACGCCGACCACGAGCCGGAGCCGACGGCGCTGCGGCGGCTGGTCCGGCACTTCCGCGACCCGGTCGTCGGCGCGGTCATGGGCCGCTGCGTCATCCGCAACGGCCGCGACTCGCCGATGGCCTCGACCGTCTTCGTGGACTTCCTCTCCGGCTACCTGGTCAACGAGTACGGCCGGCAGGCGCTGTTCGAGCTGCCCGCGTACGGCGGGGCCAACTGCGCGGTCCGCATGTCCACGCTGCGCGGCTTCGGCGGGTGGAACCCGCACACCGTCACCGAGGACACCGACCTCACGCTGCGGGTGCTCCTGGCCGGCCAGCGCGTCCGCTACGACCTCTCCGCCGTCGACTTCGAGGAGGCGGTGGTCAGCGCGCAGCGGTTCTGGAAGCAGCGGTACCGGTGGGCCCGCGGCCACCAGAAGTGCTTCCGCGACTACTGGCGCCCGCTCATGCGCTCGCCGCACCTGAACCTGGTCGAGAAGATCGAGACGACGCTCTTCCTGCTCGTCTACCACGTGCCCCTGCTCAGCGGCATGGGCCTGGTGCTGACCGTGCTGCGCGCCTTCGGCATCGGCGACCTGCCGGTCGTGGCGCTGCTGCCGCTGTCGATGCTGCTCTTCGTCGGCCCGCTGGCCGAGCTCTCGGTCGGCCTGCTGATCGGCCGGGTCGAGCGGCGGTCGGCCTGGCGGCTGCTGGGCTTCCTGCCCGCCTTCGCGCTGTCCATCTGGATCACCACGCGTGCCTACGTCGACGGCATGCTCGGCCGCCCCTACACCTGGGTGAAGACCTCCCGGTCCGGCGCGACCTCCACGGTGCGGGTCGACCCGCCCGTGGTCGCGCCGGCCGGCGCGGGGTCGTGACGGCCACCGCTGCGGCGGTGCCCCTCGAGCGGGGTCGGCACCGGTACCGGCAGCCCCGCCGACCCCGGCGCAGCGGCCGCCGGCTGGTCCCGGTGCTGCTCGACCTGCTGCTGGCCGTGGTCATCTGCGCCGTCGGCTTCCGCTACGGCGCCGGGTTCCTGCAGGTGCACGAGGCCCGCTGGGTGGCCAACGTGCTCGACCTGGTCGGCGTCGACTCGGTGTCGGCGTCGCTGGAACGGCACATCCTGGTGTTCCGCCCCGACGGCGAGATCATCCTGGCCGAGGTCACCGAGTCGTGCTCCTCGATCCTGTCGGTCCTCGGCCTGACCGCGCTCACCGCCGTCGTCCTGCGCGGCCGGCGCCAGCACGCGGTCGCCGGGCTGGTCGTCGCCGTCGCCGCGCTGCTCGTCCTCAACCACCTGCGGCTGGCCGGCTCCACGCTCGCCGGCCTGGTGTGGGGGACCCCGGCGCTGGTGCTCTTCCACGACTGGGTCGGGACCGTGTGGAACCTCGCGGCCACCCTCGGCGGCTTCCTGCTGATGGTCTGCATCACGCTGCCCACGGCCGAGCGCGCCGAGCAGGACGTCGCCGGCCGGCACACGGCCCGCCGTCCCGACAGCTGGGCGCGCCCCGGCCTGGGCTACCGGCTGGCCGAGGAGGACGTCCGCGCCGTCTCCCGCCGGCTGAACCTGACCGGCCTCATGTACCGGTACGTGCTGCACCGGCGGGTCGCCCGCTGGATGGGCGCGCGCCGCGAGGCCGGGCGCATCGACTACCGCATCGGCCACCTGCCCTCGGCCGAGCGCGCCGCGCGGGTGCGCGCGCTGGCCGGCGACGGGCTGGGGGCGCACGCCGCCTCGCTGGTGGCGGTGGCGACCTACGACGACGACCCGGCCGTCCTGGACGCGCTGGCCGGGGCCATCGCGGCGCGGCAGTGGGAGCCGGTGACCAACTCCCGGGTGGCGGCGCTCCGGCTGTGGGCGCGCGGCTGGCTGCTGCAGCACCCGGAGCGGGACGCCGTCCCCGCCTCCGGGCACGGGGCGGCGCCGGAACCCGAGCCGCCCGTCGCGCCCGGGGTCGACGCCGTCCCCGAGGACGACGCCGTCCCCGAGGACGCCGTCCCCGAGGACGACGAGCCGTCCACCGTGCGGCTGCTGCGGCTGCCCACGCGCGCCGACCTGCGCCCGCCCGTGCCGCTGCCGCCGCGCCCCCGTGTCCCCGTGCCCACCCCGACGACCCAGGACGCCCGATGACCTCCTCCCTGCCCCAGCCCCGCCCGCCCGCGGCCGCCCCGCCCGCCGCCCGCGCCGCCGCCCGCGCCGCCGTCCTCGTCACGGGTTCCGGTGGCCCCGCCGGCGTGGCCGTCGTCCGCCGGCTGGCCGCCCTCGGTCACCGCGTCGTCGCCGGCGACGCCGACAGCGCCGCCGCCGGCGGCGCGCTGGCCGACGTGGCCGTCACCCTCCCGCGCGGTGACCACCCCCGGTTCGTCGAGGCGCTCGTCGGCGTCTGCGCGACGTACGGCGCCGACGCGCTGATCAGCACGGTGGCCGAGGAGCTGCCGCACCTCGCGGCCGGCGCCGGCCGGTTGGCCGCGGCCGGGGTCGCCACCTGGCTGCCCGAGGCCGCCGCCGTGGACCTGTGCTGCGACAAGGCCGCGTTCGCCCGGGCCATGGCCGCCGCGGGGGTGCCGCACCCGGCGACCGCCGCGTCCGCCGGCGAGGCCGCCGGCGTCCCGGGGCCGTGGGTGGTCAAGCCGCTGGCCGGCCGCGGCAGCCGCAGCGTGCGGCTGCTCGACGAGCGCGCTGCCGTGGTGGGGGCGCTCCGCGAGGACGGCGGGCTGATCGCACAGACCCGGCTGACCGGGCGCGAGTTCACCGCCGACGCCCTGGTCGACCGGGACGGCGCCGTCCGCGTGGTCGTGCCGCGCTGGCGGGAGGAGACCAAGGCCGGGATCTCGGTGAAGGGCCGCACCTTCGCCTCCGCCGCGGTGACCGGGGTCGTCGTCGGCGCCCTGGCCGCGGTCGGGCTCACCGGGCCGGCCAACGTGCAGGGCTTCGTCGCCGACGACGGCACCGCGACGGTCGTGGAGATCAACCCGCGCTTCTCCGGCGGGCTGCCGCTCACCCTCGCGGCCGGGGCGGACGTCGTCAGCGCGTACCTGGCCGGCGTCCGCGGCGAGCCGCTGCCGGAGCTGTCCTTCCGGCCCGGCGTCGCGATGAGCCGCTACTTCGCCGAGACCTACTCGAGCCACGACGGCAGCCCCGTCGTCGACCCGTGCGCCCCCGTGGCGGTGACGGCGTGAGCCGCTCACGGCACGTGCTGGTGCCGTTCGGCACCCGGCCGGAGGTGGTCAAGCTGGCTCCGGTCGTCAGCGCGCTGACCGCCGCCGGCCACCGGGTCAGCGTGGTCGACACCGGCCAGCACACCGACCCGGCGATGGGCTCGCAGCTGCAGGCGGCGCTCGGGCTGACCCCCGGGCACCGCTTCGCGCTGCCGGCCGACCCGGCCGAGCGCACCGGCGCGCTCCACGCCGACGCCTTCCGGGCGCTGCGCCTGTTCCAGCCGGACCTGGTGCTCGCGCTCGGCGACACCAACACCGTGCCGGCGTACGCGCTGGCCGCCCGCGCCGCGGGAGTGCCGTTCGCGCACCTCGAGGCCGGCCTGCGCAGCCTCAACCCGCGCAGCGTCGAGGAGGTCAACCGGCGGGTCGCCGCGGCCACCGCCCAGCTGCACCTCGCGCCGACCAAGCGGGCGGCGGCCTTCCTCGCCGACGAGGGGGTCCCCGCCGAGCGGGTGTTCGTCGTCGGCAACCCCTGCATCGACACCCTGGTCGCCCGCGGTGTGCGGCGGGTGCCGGTCGCCGAGCGCTCGGGAGTGCTGGTCACCGCGCACCGGCCGACGAACGTCGACGACCCGGTCCGCCTGGCCCGCCTGGTCGGTGTGGTGCGGGCGCTGGCCGAGCAGGTCGGCCCGGTCACCTTCCCGGTGCACCCGCGCACCGCGGCACGGCTGTCGTCGACCGGGCTGGACCGGGGGCTGGAGCACCCGGGGGTCACCCGCACCGGGCCGGTCGGGTACGACGTCCTGCTGGCCGCGCTGGCCGCGGCGCGCCTGGCGGTCACCGACTCCGGCGGCATCCAGGAGGAGGCCGCGTACCTCGGCGTCCCCGTGGTGGTGCTGCGCGGCTCGACGCCGCGCTGGGAGGGCGTGGAGGCCGGGACGACGACGCTCGCCGGGCTGGCCGACGACCGCGCGGCGGCCGCCGTCCTCTCCGCCGCGGCCGGGCACACCAGCGCCGAGGGGCAGGAGCGGGCCGCGACGGTGCCGTGCCCGTACGGCGACGGGACGACGGGTCCGCAGGTGGCCGCCGTCCTCGCCGACGAGCGGACCGACGCCCTGCTGGCCCTCGACGAGCCGGACTTCACCGACGGCCGGCTGCCGTGGTGAGCCGGCCCCCGCCGCTGGGTGTGGTCGTCGACCTCGACGACACCCTCTACCCCCAGGCCGACTACCTCGCCTCGGCCGCGGCGGCGGTCGGGGTCGCGGCCGGGCACGCGGGGCTGGACGGCGCCGCCGTGCAGGCCGCTCTGCGGCGCGAGCTGGCCGCCGGTTCCGACGCCGGCGGGACGATCGACCGGGCGCTGCTCGCGGTCGGCGTCCCGGCGTCGTCTCTGGTCGAGTTGGTGCCGCCGCTCGTGGCGGCGTTCACCCGGCACACCCCGCCCCGGCTGTCGCCCTACCCGGGGGTGGAGGAGGCGCTGCGGCTGCTCGCGGCGGCCGCCCCGCTGGCCTGCCTGACCGACGGCACCCCGGCCATCCAGGCGGCGAAGGTGGCCGCGACCGGCCTCGGCCCGCTGCTGCCGGTCGTCGTCGTCACGGACACGCTGGGCGGCCGCGCCGTCCGCAAGCCGCGCCCTGCCGGCCTGCTCGCCGTCGCCGAGCGGCTCGGCCTGCCCCCGGAGCGGCTGCTGGTGATCGGCGACCGGCCCGGCAAGGACGTCGCCGTGGCGGCGGCCGTGGGTGCACGGGCGATCCGCGTCCGGCAGGGGGAGTACGCCACGGCTCCCGACGAGCCGCGGGCGGAGGCCGTCGTCGACACCTTCCCGGCGGCCGCCGAGCTGGCCCTGTCCCTGCTGGGGCGCTGGCCCGGAGCTGACGTCCCTCCTTCGGGGGGTTCGCGGCCCGGAGCCCTGTGGTCCCGGCCCGGGCCTGCCGATGCGTCCCGGACGGGCGGGCCGGCCGCCCCGGAGACGAGGACTCGGTTCATGGACGGCAGGTCATCCACGGTGCGGCGCGTCCGCGCCCGCGTCTCCCGTGCCGCGCTGGTCGCTGTGGTCGCGGTCGTGGGGCTGCTCGCCCTGCCGGGCACGGCATCGGCGGTCGGCGAGGTGACGCCGGTGGTCAACTGCATCAAGCGGGTGGCGGGTGAGGCCGACTGGATCGCCGTGCTGGGGTACACGAACAGCAGCACCCAGGCGGTGACCTACCCACGCGGGACGGACAACCGGCTGGTGCCCTCCACCCACGACGGCCGGCAGCCGACGACGTTCCAACCGGGCACGGTCAACGGGGTGTTCACCGAGACCTTCAACGCCAACGAGACGGCGACCTGGACGGTCTCCGGCAGGTCCGTGACGATCACCCGTGACGGTCCGGCGTGCCCTGCGTCGACGGAGCTGCCGGAGGAGGGCAACGGCACCGGCCCGGCCATCGGGCTCGCGGCCGCGGGCGTCGTCGGCGCCGTCCTGGTGCAGCGGACCCGCAAGCGGGCGCTGGCCGTGACCGGGGGCGACGATGCGTAGGGTCCTCGCGGTCGGGGCGCACCCCGACGACATCGAGCTCGGCTGCGGCGCCACGCTGTTGGCGCACTCGGCGGCCGGCGACGCCGTCACCATGCTCGTGATGACCGGGGGCGAGAACGGCCCGGGGGACGTCGAGGTCATCGTCGGCCGGCGTCTCGAGCAGGAGCAGGCCGCCCGCACCCTGGGTGCCCGGCTGCTGTGGGGCGGCCAGGTCGACTGCACCGTCACGCCGGACGCCGCCACGGTCGCGGTCGTGGAGCGGGCGATCAAGGAGACCGACGCCGACGTCGTCTACGTGCACGCCCCCGACGACAGCCACCAGGACCACCGCGCCGTCGCCGCGGCGACCCTGTCGGCAGCCCGCCGGCTCTCCCGGGTCATGCACTACCAGAGCCCGTCCACGCTGACCTTCTCCCCGACGACGTTCGTCGACGTGACCGCCTACCTCTCCGGCAAGCTCGCCGCGCTCGGCGCGCACGCCTCGCAGGTGGAGATGTCGGCGATGGTGGAGCCCGACGCGGTCGTGGCCTCGGCCCGGCACTGGGGCGCTCAGGCCCGGATCGGCTACGCGGAGGCCTTCGCGCCGACGCGCTTGGTCATCGACCTGGTGCCCACGCCGCGACGCGCCGCGGATGACGTCCCGGACACCCTCCGGCTGACCCTGCCCGCCTCCCTGGCGGCCAACGCCCGCTGACGGGTCGCGTTCCGCACCTCGAGCCCGGTGGTCCGGGCCGGTACCCCCGGCCCGGGCCACCGGGCTCGTTCGTCGTCGCCCGACGCTCTACCCGTCGCCCGGCTCGTCGCGGACCGATGGGACCGGCCGGCGCTGCGAGGAGGACACGCCGGGCGAACGGGTGCCGCCCGCGGCAGCGGGTACGCGCAGGTCGAGGGCTCGCGCAGTCCCGCGCGGCCCCGACGGAGGGAGATGCCGTGCCCGAGGTACCGCAGCCGGTCACCGACAACAGCGTCAAGGTCCGCCAGCTCAGCCACTACCAGTTCAGCTGGGTGGCGGGGGAGCCCGGGAAGCCGGGCACCTACACCCTGCAGCTGGTGCTCGACCAGGGCGCCTGGGAGGAGGTCCTCACCCTGGACCCCGACGACGCGGACAACCTGCAGGACCTGCTCGCCAACACCGCCACCGTGCACTACGACATCGAGCGCCGGGTCCTGATGTTCGGCGTCACCCCCACCGGGAGCTGACCGGCCCGGCACGCCACGAGGCCCCGCCGGCGCGATCGCGCCGGCGGGGCCTCGTCGTGTGGTCCTGCGATCAGCGGCCGATCCGGCCGTCGTCGTCGCGGTCGAGGGCGTCCTTGGCCTTGTCGACGAAGCCGCGGTCGTCGCGGCCGGTGGTGCCACCGGTCACGCCGGTGCCCTGGGCGCCGTCGACCTCGATCTCCTCCTTGCGGACATCGGCCGCCACCCGCTCCTGGTCGGTGACGGTCTGCTTGTCCAGGCGCACCCGCTCGACCGGCACGGCCTCCTTCTCCACCACCGGACGCTCGGCGCGGAGCGTGACCTCGTGCTCCTCCTCGGAGATCGCCGGGCCGTCGAGGGCGTTGCCGATGTTGGCGTCGGTGATCGGCTCGCGCTCGACCCGGACCTCCTCGTGCGACACCGGGACGGTCTGGGTCACGTTCTCGGTGACGACGTACTTGCGCAGCCGGGCGCGGCCGACCTCCTCGGAGCGGGTGCCCACGTTGAGGCGCTCCTCCGAGCGGGTCATCGCGTTGTCGGTGGTGGGGCCGGAGGTGTCGTGGCCGACGACGCCCGCCTCACCCGACAGGTCGTGGCGCCCGCCAGCCGTACCCGCGGTCCCGGCCAGCCCGGCCGTCCCGGTGGTCGTGGTGGTGGTGTCGGTGACCGCCGTGCCGTTGCCGAGGCCGTAGTAGCGGTAGAGCTCCTGCTCCTCCTGCGGCGACAGGTGGCCGTCGGTCTCGATCTTCGGGGCGTCCTTCACCTTCGACTTGTCGTAGGGGAAGCGGAGCTGGTCGCCGGAGAGCTCGGCCTGGGCCAGCGGCACGAAGGTCTCCTTGGTGCCGAACAGGCCGGTGTGCACGGTGGCCCACTCGGGGCGGCCGGTCTCGTCGTCGAGGTAGACCTCGCCGACCTTGCCCAGCTTGTCGCCGTCGGCGTCGACGGCGGTGGTGCCGATGACCTGCTGGATCTGCGTCTCGGTGATCATGCTGCTCCTGTCGCGTGTCTCGGGGCGTGCTGCGGGTCCGCAGCACCGTCCGTTGGCGCACCGTCGTGCAGGCGCTGAGGTGGGTGTGCCCGTCGTGCTTACGGCGTAAACACGGTGATCCCGGGTACGCCAGGACGCCAGGTCCACGCGAGGCGGGCCGTACGGCGTACAACGGGGGTCCACGGACGACGACGGGAGGCAGGCGTGGCCGACGACGCTGGGCCTCCTGCTGCTGTGCCCCGGGACGGGCAGCCGCACACACGGGCGCTCCGCGCGTCCCCGCCCGGGACGGCCCGGACGCCGCTCGACCGGCGCCGGGTGCTCGCCGCGGCCATCGAGTTCATCGACGAGCACGGGCTCGACGCGCTCACCATGCGCCGCATGGGGGCGCACCTGGGCGTCGAGGGGATGGCGCTGTACCGGCACGTCACCGGCCGCGAGGACCTGCTCGACGGGGTCGTCGACCTGGTCGTCGACGAGCTGTACGGCGACCCGGAGGTGTACCTGGCGCCGAAGCACGGCTGGCAGGACTACCTGCAGCGGCTGGCGCACGGGGTCCGGCGGATGGCCATCGCCCACCCGGCCCTGTTCCCGCTGATCGCGACCCGGCCCCCCGCCGCCCCGTGGGTGCGGCCACCGCTGCGCAGCCTGCGCTGGCTGGAGAGCTTCCTCGACGCGCTCACCGGCCACGGGTTCAGCGACGAGGCCGCGGTCGCCGCCTACCGCGCGTACACCAGCTTCCTGCTCGGGCACCTGCTGCTCGAGGTCGCGCAGCGGGGGGTGCCGATCACCGCGGAGGACGACCCCGAGGGGGCACCCGACGCGGACGAGCGGTCGCTCGCGGAGTTCCCGCTGGTGCGCCGGCTCGCACCGCTGCTGGCCGAGGACGAGTCCGCCGCGGAGTTCGAGGAGTCGCTGGAGAACCTGCTCGATCGCCTGCAGCGCATGCTCCGCGCGTCCGGGCGTCCCGGCCCGACGACCTGAGCGGCCGCGGTCAGCCGGCGACGACGTCGAACAGGTCGGCCACCCCGGTCAGCCGCAGCACCTGCAGCACCCCCCGCGACGGGTTGCGCAGCTCCGGCCGCCCACCGGCCCGGCGGTGCGCGTCGGTCTCGCGGACCAGCAGGGCGACCCCGGCGGAGTTGAGGAAGCCGGCGGCGGAGGCGTCGACCGCGACGACCGCACCCGACGGCGCGCCGTCCGCCCCGGGTCGTTCGGCGTCCCAGCGGACCACGGTGGCGGTGTCGACCTCGCCCCGGAGGTGCAGGACGGCGCCGTCGTCCCCCTGCTCCAGCCAGACGGCACCGGGTGGGTGGGGCGGCGCGGCGCAGGGGGGCACGGGTCCTCCGGGTCGGCAGGCGGGTCGGCGGCGTGGTCCCCAGGGTGGACCGGATGCCGCCGGCGTGGGGCGGCCGGCACCCCGACGTGTCCGCGTTGTGCGCAGACCGCGGCTGCCCGAGCGGCGGCCGGGCCGCTCCCCCTCGTGGCCGCCGAGCTGCGGACCGCGGTCACCGGCTTCGTGCGCTGACCCCCCGGTCCGCGCATGCGCAGGTCGCCCGGCGGGCAGGACAGCAACCTCGGCAACCCCAGGAGGTACCCGTCGTGAGCCGTTCCATCGCCGACCAGTCGGTCGAGGAGCTCGGGGGGCCGGGCAGCGTCCTGGTCCGCCAGCGCCGCGACCACATCCAGCTGGACCGGCTGCTGCACGCGTTGGAGGGCACGACCGGCCGCGCGCAGGAGGAGGTCCTCACCCGCATCGACCGGCTGGTGTTCAGCCACGCCTTCGCCGAGGAGAGCGTGCTGTGGCCGGTGCTGCGCCGGGTGCTGCCCGACGGCGAGGAGCTCACGCTGCGGATCGAGCAGGAGCACCAGGAGGTCAACGAGCTGGTCAGCGAGCTCGAGACGCTGCCGCACGACGATCCGCGGCGCACCCAGCGGCTGTCCCGCCTCGTGGAGGTGCTGCGCGAGGACGTGCGCGACGAGGAGGACGTGCTCTTCCCGCGGGTGCAGGAACGGCTCGACCCGCACGAGCTGCGGGCGCTGGGCCGCCGCTGGGAGCTGGTCCGCCGCATCTCGCCGACCCGGCCGCACCCGACGGTGTCCCGCCGTCCGCCGGGCAACGCGCTCTCGGCGCTGCCCCTGTCGGCGCTGGACCGCAGCCGCGACGTCGTCGACGCCGTCGTCCGCCGGGCCCCCGCGGGGCTGGCCCCCGTCGGCGAGGTGGTCAGCCGGGGGCTGGCCGGGCTCGCGGGCCTGGTCGAGCGGATCCCGCCGGCCCGCCGCGGCGACCGCCCGCCGACGTCCCGCTGACAGCGGTTCTCGGCGAGATCGGCGATCTCGCACGCTTCGAGCCTGTGACCGTACGAGACCGCCGGTCTCGCCGCTGCGACGGCACGGACCGTCAACCGATCAGCACACCGCTGTGCGACGACCCGGGCCCCCTCCCGATCGGGAGGGGGCCCGGCGCACGGCCTCCCTTCAGGGTCCCGCGCCGAGCATGCGAGGCATGGGGGGAAGGGTGGCCCTTCGTCAGTGCGTGTGCCGGTCCTTGGGCTCGGCGCGGGCGTCGAGCTGGATCTCCTTCTCGGCCAGCGGCACGCCCTCCTTGAGCTCCTTGGTGCGCTCGATCTCGGCGTCGAGCTCGATGCCGAAGAGCAGCGCCAGGTTGGTCAGCCAGAACCAGACGAGGAAGACGATCACGCCGGCCAGGGCGCCGTAGGTGGCGTTGTAGTTGCTGAAGTTCGCCACGTAGAAGGCGAACAGCGCCGAGGCCACGGCCCACACCAGCAGCGCCACGGCGGCACCCGGGCTGGTGAAGCGGAAGCCGCGCAGCTTCACGTTGGGGGTCGAGTAGTAGAGGACGGCGATCATCAGCGCGACCAGCACGACGACGACCGGCCACTTGGCCCAGCTCCACACGGTCACCACCGCGTCGGGCAGACCGATGGCCCCGGCGACCGCGTCGACCACCGGGCCGCTGAGCACCAGCATGGCCACGATCAGCGCGGCGAACAGCACGCCGATCAGCGTGACCAGCAGCTGCAGCGGCTTGAGCTTCCAGACCTTGCGGCCCTCGGGGGTCTCGTAGACCACGTTGGCCGCGCGGGTGAAGGCCCCGACGTAGCCCGAGGCCGACCAGATGGCGGCGGCGAGACCGAGGACCAGACCGAGGCCGACCGGCGCGGTGTTGCCCGCGAGCTGCTCGACCACCGGCGTCAAGGTGCTGGCCGCCTGCTGGGGCACGACGGCCGTGAGCGCGGTGGTGAGGTCCTGCGGGTTGGTCAGCAGCCCGACGATCGACAGCAGCGCGATCAGCGCCGGGAACAGCGCGAGGGTGCCGTAGTAGGTGAGCGCCGCCGCCCAGTCGGTGAGGTTGTCCTCGCTGAACTCCTTGAGCGTCCGCTTCAGCGTTCCGCCGGTCGTCGGCGCCTTGTCGGCGCCCTGGGGCGCGTTGTCGAGCCGGGTGTCGTTGACCTTGGGGTCGTCCGGAGCGGGGTCCCCCGCGGTGTTGCCGGTGAAGCGGGTGTCGTTCGCGGCGGTACCGCTGCCGCGTGGGCCGCTGGAGCGGGCCATCGTCAGTCCTCCGGTCGGATGGGTGCGTACCGCCTGAGGTGCCCCGGGTGATCGAGGTCCATGCCCGCCGCCGGTGTGTCGCGACCCGTCCGTGATCTCAGCGGGCGCCGGGGACCGCGGCCGTCGCGGCCTCCACCGCCGTGTCGCGCCGCCCCCGGCCGGCCAGCGTGACCACGGCGACGGCGGCCGCGCTGCCGGCCCCCACGAGCGCGACCGCGGTGAACGAGCCCGCCGAGGGGAAGCCGGTCAAGCCCGTGCCCGCGGCCAGTACCGCGACGGTCACCGTGCTGCCCACCGCCTGGCCGACCGACCGCGCGATGGAGTTCACCGCGTTGGCCACCCCGGTCTCCTCGGGCCGGACGGCGGCGACCACGAGCGCGGGCAGCGCGGCGTAGGCCACGGTGACCCACAGCTGGGTGAGCAGCCCGGCGACGACCACCTGCGCCGGGCTGTCGCGCAGCACCGCGAGCAGCAGGAAGCCGGCCAGCCCGCACACCGCGCCGGCGCGCAGCGTGGCGAGCGCGCCCAGCCGGGCCACGACCCGCCCCGCCAGCGGCCCCAGCAGGACGCCGGCCACCCCACCGGGCAGCAGGTAGACGACCGCGGCCTCCAGCACCGAGGCGCCGAAGCCGTACCCGGCGGCCTCCGGCGGCGTCTGCACGTACTGCAGGACGACGAGGAAGGAGGCGAACAGGCCGATCCCGGTGAGCAGCCCGGCGACGTTGGGGACCACGATCCGCGGATCGGCCAGCAGCCCCGGGCGGACCAGCGGCTCGGCGCGTCGCCGCTGCAGCAGCACCCAGCCGGGCAGCACGAGCGCCGCGCCGGCCAGGCAGCCCAGCGTCCCCGGCGACGCCCACCCCCAGGCGTTGCCCTGCGAGACCGGCAGCAGCAGGAGCACCAGGCCCCCGGCCAGCACGGCGGCGCCGGTCCAGTCGACCCGGCCGGAGCCGGTGGCGCGGCGGCGGGGGAGCACCACCGCCGTCAGCACCAGGGTGACCAGGCAGACGACCAGCCCGATCCAGAACGGCCGGTGGTAGTCGCCGCCGTCCCGGGTGAGCACCCCGGCGGCCACCAGGCCGACCACGCCGCCCACGGCCAGCGTGCTGCTGACCACCGACATCGCGACGTCCAGCCGGGCGGCGGGGAGCTCCCGGCGCAGCACGCTGATCGCCAGCGGGAACAGGCCGTAGGAGGCGCCCTGCAGGACCCGCGCCACCAGGAGCAGCGGCAGCGAGGTGGTGACCAGGGCGAGCAGCGTCCCGGCCGACATGGCGACGAGGACGCCGAGGGCCACCGGCCGCTCGCCCCAGGTGTCGCCCAGGCGGCCCAGGACCGGCGTGGCGACGGCGGCGGCCAGCAGGTTGGCGGTCAGCACCCAGCCGGCGGCGTTCGCCGAGACGCCGAGCTGCTCGCCGATCGCCGGGAGCAGCGGGACGACGAGGCTCTGCATGAGCGACAGCGCGGTCGTGCCGAGGGCGAGGACGGCGACCAGGACCGCCGGTCGCGGCGACCGCTGCTCGTCGTCGGCGCCGCGGGACACCCGGCGATCAGACCACGGGCGGTGATCCGGGGCGCACCTGACGCCGGGTGTGGAGTCGATCACACACCATCAGGTGCAGCCCCACCTCGACGATTGAGACGGCGGTCGAGCGGGGTAGACCCGGAGCAACGACGACGTGCCACGGGGGCCTCTCGACCCCTGCGGCGACTCTGCACAAAGGGGTTTGACTGATGGTGCTGTGGCCGGCCGTGACCCTCGTGGGGTTCCTGGTCCTGACCGCACTGGTGATCGTGATGGGCACCTCCTCGACCGCGCGGTACGAGCGGGAGCAGCGCGCGGCGCAGGCCGTGGCGGCCCGCCCGGCGACCACCCGGACCGTGAGCGCCGAACCGGTGGGTGCCCGCGCCGCGTGAAGGAGGACCACCCTTCCCCCACGCCTCGCAAGCTCGGAGTGGGCCCCTGAAGGGTGGCCGTTCCATCACCTCACCAGCGCCCCGCGCCTCCTGCCGGAGTCGCGGGGCGGTCGTGCGTCAGAGCCAGGCCTCGTCGGTGTCGAGAACGGTCCGGTCCAGCGACTCGAGCAGGTCGAACTGGGCGCGGGTGCGCGGCAGCTCCCAGCGCCAGAAGTAGCGGGCCGCGGCGCGCTTGCCCTCGGGGAAGGCGCCGGTCGAGCCCTCGCAGGCCAGCGCCTGCTCCAGCCACAGCCAGCCGACCACCAGGTGGCCCGCGGCTTCCAGGTAGACGCTGGCGTTGGCCAGCGCGAGGTCCGGGTCGCCGGTGCCCCACAGCGTCGCGGTCACCGAGCCCAGCCGGGCCCCCGCGGCGTCCAGGTCGGCGGCGAACCCGGCCCACTGCGTGCCCGCAGCGCGCGCCGTCGTCGAGGTGATCGTCTCGCCGAGCAGCCGCAGCCCGGCCCCACCCTGCGCGACCACCTTGCGGCCGAGCAGGTCCAGCGCCTGGATGCCGTTCGTGCCCTCGTGGATCGGGTTGAGCCGGTTGTCCCGGTAGAACTGCTCGACCGGGTAGTCGCGGGTGTAGCCGTAGCCGCCGTGCACCTGGATGGCCAGGTCGTCGGCGACCGGGCCCCACTGCGAGGGCCACGCCTTGGCGATCGGTGTGAGGGTGTCCAGCAGCAGGTGGGCGCGGGCGCGCTCCTCCTCGGTCCCCGCGGTCTGCTCCTCGTCGACCAGCCGGGCGCAGTACAGGCCCAGGGCCAGCCCGCCCTCGGCGTAGGACTTGGCGGCCAGCAGCATCCGGCGCACGTCGGGGTGCTCGATGATCGGCACCGCCGGCGAGGAGGGGTCCTTGGCCCCCGCCGGCCGGCCCTGCGTGCGGGTGCGGGCGTACTCCAGCGCGTGCAGGTAGCCGGTGTAGCCCAGCACGGTGGCGCCCATGCCGACGCCGATCCGCGCCTCGTTCATCATGTGGAACATGTAGGTGAGGCCGTGGTGCGGCTCGCCCACCAGGTAGCCGACGGCGCCGAGCCGCCCGCCGGGGCGGTGCACGCCCTCGCCGAAGTTCAGCAGCGTGTTCGTCGTCCCCCGGTAGCCCATCTTGTGGTTCAGGCCGGCCAGGACGACGTCGTTGCGCTCACCCAGCGAGCCGTCCGGGTTCACCAGGAACTTCGGGACGACGAACAGCGAGATGCCCTTCACCCCGGGCGGGCCGCCGGGGATCTTGGCCAGCACCAGGTGGACGATGTTCTCGGTCAGCTCGTGGTCGCCGCCGGAGATCCACATCTTGTTGCCGGTGAGCCGGTAGGTGCCGTCGTCCTGCGGCACGGCCCTGGTGGTGATGTCCGCGAGCGACGAGCCCGCCTGCGGCTCCGACAGCGCCATCGTGCCGAACCAGCGGCCCTCGATCTCCGGGCGCACGTAGGTGTCGATCTGCTCCCGGCTGCCGTGGGCGAGCAGCAGCCGGGCGTTGCCCATGGTGAGGAACGGGTAGGCCGACGTCCCGACGTTGGCGGCCTTGAACCAGGCGAAGACGGCCTGGCCGACGACGTGCGGCAGCTGCAGGCCGCCGTACTCCTCGTCGAACTCCCCGGCCATCAGCCCGGCCGCCACGAAGACGTCCAGCGCCTGCTTGACCTCGGGGACGAGCACGACCCTCCCGTCGACCATCCGCGGCTCGTTCTCGTCGGCCTTCCGGTTGTGCGGCGCGAAGTGCTCGGTGGCGATCTGCTCGGCCAGGTCGAGCACCGCGTCGAACGTCTCCCGCGAGTGCTCGGCGTAGCGCGGGCGCTTGACCAGGTCCTCGACCTGCAGCCACTCGTGCAGGAGGAAGTCCAGGTCGCGGCGGGACAGGATCAGCGACGAGCGCACGAAGAGCCTCCGGGGACGACGGGGCCGGCGAGCAGCGGCCCCGGTCACAGTAGGCGCGGTTGGCCGCGGCGCCGCGGTGGGTAGCCCGCGGGCGACACCCGTCGACGCCAGGAGGACGCGTCATGGTCGTGCCCAGGTTCCTCGACTCCCTCCGGGGAGCCGCCACGGAGGCTGGGGGCGCGCTGCTCGGCCGCCTCCAGCACGTGCGGCTGCCCGGGGCGGGGCAGTCGTCGTCCACCGACGCCCCCGGGACCGCCGCCCGTCGCTGGCGCGCGGTCACCGTGCTGTGCCCGCCGGAGCAGGTGGGCACCGGGACGGACCTGCCGGCGCCGCTGGCCGCGCTCGGCGACCGCATCGAGGTGCGGATCACCCCGGCGCCGGGCGACCGCGGCACCGAGCTCGCCGCCCGCTACCGCGACCGGCCGTCGGACGACGAGCTGCGCGCGCTCCGCTCGGCCCTGCGCGAGGCCAAGCAGCTCATCGAGGTCGGCGAGGTGCTCCGGGTGGACCCGGCGCCGCACGGGGTGCGCACGCCGACGCCACAGGGTGCGGCGCTGGAGGGGATGACCCGGCGCGCCGGGGGAGAGGGCGTGCTGTGAGGGCGGCGACCTGGACCGGGGTCAACGAGGTGTCGGTGGAGACCGTCCCGGACCCGCAGGTCCTCAACGACCACGACGTCGTCCTGCGGGTGCGGCGCACCACCACCTGCGGGTCGGACCTGCACCTGCTCGGCGGCTACATCCCGTTCATGCGGGCCGGTGACGTCCTCGGCCACGAGTTCATGGGCGAGGTCGTCGAGGTGGGGAAGGGCGTGCGGGACCGGAAGGTCGGCGACCGCGTCGTCGTCAACTCCTTCATCGCCTGCGGGCACTGCTGGTACTGCCGGCAGGAGCTCTACAGCCTGTGCGACAACGGCAACCCGAACCCCGGCATCACCGAGTCGCTGTGGGGCCAGAGCCCGGGCGGCTGCTTCGGCTACTCGCACGCGATGGGCGGCTGGGCCGGCAGCCACGCGGAGTACGTCCGGGTCCCGTACGCCGACGTCGGGGCGTTCGTCGTCCCGGAGGGTGTGAGCGACGAGCGGGCGCTGTTCGCCTCCGACGCGGTCTCCACCGGCTGGATGGGCGCCGACCTGGCCGGCACCAAGCCTGGTGACGTCGTCGCCGTGTGGGGCGCCGGCGGGGTCGGCCAGATGGCGGCCCGGGCCGCGATGCTGCTGGGCGCGGAGCGGGTCCACGTCATCGACCGGCTGCCCGAGCGGCTGGCCCAGGTCCGCGAGCACGTGGGCGCCGAGGTCATCGACTACTCCTCGACCGACGTCCTGGCCGAGCTGCGCGAGGTCACCGGCGGTCGCGGACCGGACGTCTGCATCGAGGCGGTCGGCATGGAGGCGCACAGCACCGGCGTCCAGGGGGCCTACGACCAGGTCAAGCAGCAGCTGCGGCTGCAGACCGACCGGCCCTCCGCCGTCCGGGAGGCGATCCTCGCCTGCCGCAAGGGTGGCAGCGTCTTCGTGCTCGGCGTCTTCGCGCAGATGGTGGACAAGTTCCCGCTCGGCGCGCTGATGAACAAGGGGCTGACCGTGCGCGGGGCGCAGGTGCACGGGCAGCGCTACATGCCCCGGATCCTCGAGCACATGGCCCGCGGGGAGCTGACCACCGAGCACCTGGCCACGCACGTGATGCCGCTGGAGGAGGCGCCGCGCGGGTACCAGATGTTCAAGGACAAGACCGACGGCTGCGTGCGGGCGGTCTTCACACCCTGAGCCCTCGGACGATCATGGCGCCGTGACCACCGGAGAGCACTCCGGGGCGGTCACGGCGCCATGATCGCCGGGAAGAGGTACTGTCAGGCGCGGTGCCGGTGCCGGGGGTTGCCGGGGCGGCCCACCGGCGGAGCGGTGGACGTCGGCGCCGCGGCGCCGACCGCCTGCGGGACCTGCTCACCCGCGTCGTTGGCGGACGGGGCGCCGGCGGCCTGCCGCGCGGCCTCCCGGGCGGCCTGGATGCCGGACTTGTTCGACAGGGCGAGCTGCGGCAGGAACAGGAACACGACGAACCCGAGCCCCGCCACGCACGCGGCGATGAGGAACACCAGGTCGATCGAGTCGGAGAACCCGGCCTTGAACGGCAGGGCCAGGTGCGCCGGCAGGTCCTGGATGAACGAGGTGTCCGACAGGTCGGCGCCGGCCTGCAGCTCACCGGTCTGCAGCGCCTGCCCGACCCGCGGGTCCGTGGCCGCCGCCGAGGTCAGCGACTCCTCGATGTCGACCGGCAGGCGGGTGAACAGCACGGAGAGGAACGCGGCGGTGCCGACGGTCGCGCCCATCTGGCGGAAGAACGTCACCGAGGAGGTGGCCACGCCCATCTGGCTCGGCGGGACGGCGTTCTGCACCGCGAGGACCGCGGGCTGGAAGTTGAAGCCCAGCCCCACGCCCAGCAGGACCATGAACGGCACCAGCGCCCAGATCGACGTCTCCGCGCCGACGACGACGGACAGGGCCAGCAGGGCGACGGTCATCAGCGTGGTGCCGGCCAGCGGGAAGACCTTGTACTTCCCGGTCTTGGAGATGGCGATCCCTGAGCTCATCGCGCCGATCATGATCCCGGCGACCAGGGGGATCATCTGCAGGCCCGCGACGGTCGCGCTCGAGCCGTGCACGATCTGCAGGTACTGCGGGAGCAGCAGCAGGCCGCCGAACATGCCCGCGCCCACGACCACGCTGCCGAGGGTGGCGATGGTGAAGCTGCGGTTGCCGAACAGGCGCAGCGGCAGCAGGGCCTCGTCGCCGTAGGCCCGCTCGGCCAGCACGAAGAGGACCAGGCCGACGGCGCCGATGGCGTAGCAGGCGAGGGCGCGGCCCGACGTCCAGCCCCAGAGCCGGCCCTGCTCGGCGACGATCAGCAGCGGCACGATCGCGGTGACCAGGGCCAGCGCGCCCGGCCAGTCGATGCGGTGGTCGCGGCGCAGGTGCGGCAGGTGCAGCACGCGGTAGACGGCGAGGAAGGCGAGCAGGCCGAGGGGCACGTTGACGAAGAAGATCCAGCGCCAGCCGGTCAGCCCCAGCAGCGACGTCTGGCCGGCCAGGAAGCCACCGATGACCGGGCCGAGCACGCTGGAGGTGCCGAAGACGGCCATGAAGTAGCCCTGGTACCGGGAGCGCTCCCGCGGCGGCACGATGTCGCCGATGATCGCCAGGGCCAGCGACATCAGGCCTCCGGCACCGGCGCCCTGGACCGCCCGGTAGGCGGCCAGCTGGTACATCGAGTCCGCGATGCCGCAGAGCACCGAGCCGACGACGAAGAGGGCGATGGCGAACAGGTAGAACGGCCGCCGTCCGTAGATGTCGGAGAGCTTGCCGTACAGCGGGGTGGAGATCGTCGAGGTGATCAGGAACGCCGTGGTCGCCCAGGCCTGCAGGTCGTAGCCCTGCAGGTCGTCGGCGATGGTGCGGATGGCCGTCGCCACCACGGTCTGGTCCAGGGCCGCCAGGAACATCGCGACCATCAGCCCGGCGATGATCGTGAGGATCTGCCGGTGGCTGAAGGCGCCGTCCTCGGCGGGCGCGGCGGCCAGCGCCCGGGCGTCCCGCCGCTCGGCCGCGCTGGGGCGGGTGCTGTAGGTCATGGCTTCTCTCTCGAGGGGACGGCGACCGGCGCGACGGTGGACTCGCCGGGCAGGGCCGCGGCGAGGTCGTCGAGGAGGCGACCGAGCAGGTGGGTCAGGGCGGTCAGGTCCGCAGCCGGCCAGTCGGCGGTGACCCGGGCGAGGTGGGCCTCGCGCTCGGCGCGGAGCCGGCCGAGCGCGGCCCGGCCGGCATCGGTGACGACCAGCCGGCTGGCCCGCCCGTCGGTCTCGTCGGCGACCCGGTGGACCAGGCCCTCCTCGATCAGCGCGGCCACGTGCCGGCTGACCGTCGAGGGGTCGGCGTGCACCAGCTCGGCCAGCGCGCCCTGGCGCAGCGGACCGAGCCGCTCCAGGGGGAACAGCAGGACCAGCGCGGCGCGGCCCTCGGCGGCGTGGCCGGCCCTGAGGGCGTGCACCAGCCGCATGAAACGCGGCAACTGCTCCCCCAGGACGGCCAGGTCGGTGAGCCGGTCGTCGCCGGGCGCCGCCGGGCCGGGCACGGCAGGGGACGCGGACACGGGTCCTCCAGGGGACGGCGGGCGGAACACCGTGCACCCTACAACCGGTTGCACCGGCCAAACAACCAGTTGTACGGCGCACGCAAGTGAGGCGCCCCACCCCCGCCGACCCGGCCGCGGTGCGATCCTGGAGAACGCGCCGGCCGCCGTCCCCGCAGCCGCACCCCCCATCCCCAGCCGAGGAGACCGTCCGTGACCACGCCGCCCGACGAGCTGCGTGCGCGGCTGGCCGGACTGACCCTCGAGGACCGGCACCGGCTGGCCCGGCGGCTCGACGGCACCCGGAAGACGCGGGACGCCGAGGCGCGGGCGAGGCAGCGGGCGCGGATCGCCGCCGACGTCGCGGCCGCCGAGGAGCGCATCGCCCGCCGTCGTGCCGCCGCCCCCGCCGTGCGCTACCCCGCCGAGCTGCCGGTGAGCGCGCGCCGGGACGACATCGCCGCCGCGCTGCGCGACCACCAGGTGGTCGTCGTCGCGGGGGAGACCGGCTCGGGCAAGACCACCCAGCTGCCCAAGATCGCCCTCGAGCTCGGCCGCGGGGTGCTGGGCCGGATCGGGCACACCCAGCCGCGGCGGATCGCCGCCCGCACCGTCGCCGAGCGGATCGCCGAGGAGCTGGACACACCGCTCGGCGAGGTCGTCGGCTGGAAGGTGCGCTTCACCGACCAGGTCTCCGACACGACGCTGGTCAAGGTCATGACCGACGGCGTGCTGCTCGCCGAGATCGGCCGCGACCGGCTGCTGCGCCAGTACGACACGCTGATCATCGACGAGGCGCACGAGCGCAGCCTCAACATCGACTTCCTGCTCGGCTACCTGGCGCAGGTCCTGCCGCGGCGGCCCGACCTCAAGCTGGTCATCACCTCGGCGACCATCGACGTCGAGCGGGTCGCCAAGCACTTCTCGGTCGACGGAGCCGAGGTCCCGGTCGTCGAGGTCAGCGGGCGGACCTACCCGGTCGAGGTCCGCTACCGCCCGGTGGTCGACCCCGACGACCCGGACGCCGACCCGGACCGCGACCAGGTCACCGCCATCGCCGACGCGGTCGACGAGCTGGCGGCCGAGGGGCCCGGCGACGTCCTGGTCTTCCTCGCCGGCGAGCGGGAGATCCGCGACACCGCCGACGTCCTCACCGAGCGGTTCCCCGCCGTCGAGGTGCTGCCGCTCTACTCGCGCCTGTCGGCCGCCGACCAGCACCGGGTGTTCGCCCCGCACACCGGCCGGCGGATCGTGCTGGCCACCAACGTCGCCGAGACCTCGCTGACCGTGCCGGGCATCCGCTACGTCGTCGACCCGGGCACCGCGCGCATCTCCCGGTACAGCTCGCGGCTCAAGGTGCAGCGGCTGCCGATCGAGCCGATCAGCCAGGCCTCGGCGCGGCAGCGCTCCGGCCGCTGCGGGCGCACCTCCGAGGGCATCGCCATCCGGCTCTACACCGAGGAGGACTTTGACAGCCGGCCGGAGTACACCGACCCGGAGATCCTGCGCACCAGCCTGGCCTCGGTGCTGCTGCAGATGGCCGCCCTCGAGCTGGGGGACGTCGCCGACTTCCCCTTCATCGACCCGCCGGACCGCCGCGCGGTCGCCGACGGCGTGGCGCTGCTGGAGGAGCTCGGCGCACTGGACGACGCGGGCGCGCTCACCCCCACCGGCCGGGCGCTCGCCGCCCTGCCGCTGGACCCGCGCATGGCCCGGATGGTCGTCGAGGCCGACCGGCGCGGCGTGCTGGAGGAGGTCCTGGTCATCGCGGCCGGGCTGACCATCCAGGACCCGCGCGAGCGGCCCGGCGAGCACCAGCAGGCCGCCGACCAGGCGCACGCCCGGTTCGCCGACGAGAACTCCGACTTCCTCGCGCTGCTCAACCTCTGGCGGTACCTGTCCGGGCAGCAGGAGGTGCTGTCGGGCAGCCAGTTCCGGCGCACCCTCAAGCGCGAGTTCCTGCACTACCTGCGCGTCCGCGAGTGGCAGGACCTCTACGGCCAGCTGCGCAGCACCGCCCGCCGGCTGGGCATGACCGTCGGTGAGCCCGCGACCGAGCCCGACGAGCGCGGCATCCACACCGCGCTGCTGGCCGGCCTGCTCTCCCACGTGGGCCTGCAGGTCGAGGACACCAAGAACGGCCGCGGTCGCGGGCGGGAGTACCTCGGCGCCCGCAATGCCCGCTTCGTCATCGCCCCCGGCACCCCGCTGGCGAAGAAACCGCCACGCTGGGTGGTCGCCGCCGAGCTCGTGGAGACCAGCCGGCTGTTCGCCCGCACCGTCGCCCGGATCGACCCGGAGGTCGTCGAGCGGCTGGCCGACCACCTCGTCCGGCGGGAGCACTCCGAGCCCCGCTGGGACGCCAGGCGCGGCTCCGTCGTCGCCACCGAGCGGGTCACCCTCTACGGCATCCCGCTGGTCACCGGCCGCCGCGTGCAGTACGGCTCCATCGACCCCGTCGTCTCCCGGGAGCTGTTCATCCGGCACGCCCTGGTCGGCGGCGAGTGGACGACGCACCACCGGTTCTGGCACGACAACGGCGAGGCGATGCGCCGGGTCGCCGAGCTGGAGGAGCGGGCCCGCCGCCGCGACATCCGGGTGGACGACGAGACGCTGTTCGAGCTCTACGACGCGCGCATCCCGGCTGACGTCGTCTCCACCCGGCACTTCGACAAGTGGTGGAAGGCCGCCCGCCGGCAGACCCCCGACCTGCTCACCTTCACGCCCGAGACGCTCACCAACGCCGCCGCGGCCGGGCAGGTGCGGGCCGAGGACTACCCGGACCAGGTGCCGCTCAGCCAGGGGCTGACCCTGCCGCTGTCGTACGCGTTCGCGCCGGGCACCCCGACCGACGGCGTGACCGTCGACGTCCCGCTGGCGGTGCTGGACACCGTGGCCGAGCAGACCTCGGGGGAGTCGCTGGCCTTCACCGTCCCCGGGCTGCGGGAGGAGCTGGTCACCGCGCTGCTGCGCACCCTGCCCAAGCAGCTGCGCCGCGCGCTCGTGCCGATCCCCGACCGGGTCCGCGAGGTGCTGCCGCGCATCGCGCCCACTGAGCCGCTGCTGCCGGCGCTGGAGCGGGAGCTGCGGCGGGCCGCGGGGGTCGTCGTCCCGCCGGACGCCTGGGCGCCGGACCAGGTGCCCGGCCACCTGCGGGCGACGTTCCGGGTCGTCGACGACCGGCACCGGCCACTGGCCAGCGGCAAGGACCTGCAGGCGCTGCGCCGGGAGGTCGCGCCGCAGAGCCGGGTCAGCCTGGCCGCGGCCGCCTCGGACATCGAGCGCACCGGGCAGACCGCCTGGACGTTCGGCACGCTGCCGCGGACCGTCGAGGTCCGCCGGGGCGGGCACGTGGTCACCGCGTTCCCCGCGCTGGTCGACGAGGGGACGACGGTCGGCGTCCGCGTGGTCGCCACCGAGGTGGAGGCCACCCGGCTGACCTGGCGCGGCGCCCGGCGACTGCTGGTGCTGGTCGCGGGCTCACCCACCCGGCAGGTGGTGAAGGGGCTGTCCCCGACCACCCGGCTGGCGCTGCAGTTCAACCCCGACGGCGAGATCCCCGCGCTGGTCGACGACTGCGTGGACGCCGCGGCCGACGAGCTGCTCGCCGCCGCCGGCGGGCCGCCGCGGGACGAGCCCGCGTTCGCCGCGCTGGTGCAGTCCGCCCGCGCCCAGCTAGTGCCGCTGACCACCGACACCGTGCGGCGGGTGGAGGCGGTGCTCGTCCAGGCCCGCGAGGTCGCCGTCGCCATCGGCGCCGCGCCCGGACGGCGGGTGCCCGAGGCGGCGATCGCCGACCTGCGCCGGCAGATGGGCGGGCTGCTGCACCGCGGCTTCGTGGCCGCGGCCGGACGGCGCCGGCTGCCGGACCTCGTGCGCTACCTGAAGGGGATGGCGCACCGGCTGGAGAAGCTGCCGGCCAACGCGGTGCGCGACGAGCTGTGGATGCAGCAGGTCGCCGCGGTGACCGCCGAGTACGAGCAGCTGCGCGCGCAGGTGCCGTCGACCGGGGCACCCGACGACCCGGTGGCGCGGGTGCGCTGGATGCTCGAGGAACTGCGGGTCAGCCTCTTCGCGCAGAGCGTCGGCACCCCGCGGCCGGTGTCGGAGCAGCGGGTCTACAAGGCGATCGACGCGCTCATCGCGTGACCGGCGGTTTCCGCGGAAACCGCCGGTCCGGCTAGGCCTGGGCGCCGCGGGCCCGCTCGCGCAGCAGGGCGGAGATGCGCTGCCGGGTGACGCCGAACATCGCGGCGATCCGGTTGATGCTGACCTGCTCGGCGGCCAGTGCGTGCGCCTGCTCGCGCCGCCAGGCGCCCCCGGCGCTGGCCAGGGAGCCCATCACCGAGCTGATCTGCTCCACCACCAGCGGCCGGGACTCCGCGGTCACGATGTCGAGCCAGGTGCGGCCGGTCTGCCGCTCCTCGAGCAGCTTCTCCGCGCGCGCCCGGGCGCCGCTCAGCTCGGTGATGCAGCTGTCCAGCACGGACAGGAGCTCGGTGAGCGCCCGGACCGCCGGGTCCTGCTCGATGCGTTCGGTCGACAAGGGCCCTCCGCCTCTGGACGTCGGATGTGGAGCAATCCGGTTGCACACTATCCATACTCCTGGAGCGGAACGCAAGGCCCGTGACGTGCAATGGCCGTCGCCGGGCAATGGTCGTTGCGCGCAACCGGTCGGACCCATAGGTTGTGCGCTACGGGGTGGTGCGGCACCGAGCCGGCGCCGGTGATCGCGGCTGCGGTCGTGGTCCCCGATGAGGGGAGAAGCGATGTCCACGCTCGCCGCCAGCGTCGACCTCAGACCGGTGGCGGCCAGCGTCCCGGTCGCCCGGCACCTGGTGCTGGGCCTGCTGGGCGCCTGGAAGGCGCCGCACGACGCCGGCGACGCCGCCCTCCTCGTGACCGAGCTGGTCGCCAACGTCGTGGACCACGTCGCCGGTGAGGCCTCCTTCACCCTCGAGGTCCTCCTGTCGGAGCGCTGGCTGCGGATCTCCGTCGCCGACGGCTCGGCCCTCCGCCCCGTCGTGCGGGAGCTGGAGGTCGGCGCCTCCCGCGGTCGGGGCATGCGGCTCGTCGCCGCCATCGCCGACCGCTGGGGTGTGGAGGACCACGCCGACGGCAAGCGCGTCTGGTTCGAGCTCGCGGCACCCGTCGGGTCGGGTTTGCCGACCGGGCCCACCGGGGACGGGTGGGGGGAGCGACCGACCGAGGAGGAGGCGGCATGAGCGAGCCGAACGGCACGACCTACAGCGCGGGCGAGGGGCTGTCCGACGAGGAGATGGTCCGCACCGTCGCCGAGCAGACCGACAGCATCTCCGAGCACGCCGACGAGGCGGGCAAGGACTGGAACGGCGACGCGAGCCAGGCCCCGGACCCGAACGTCGACCCCACCGGCTGACCGAGGGATCCCCCGCGGCTCGGTCGGGCTAGCCGGCGGGGGTGAGCATCCCGGCGCCGACGGTGGCGTTGGTGGCCTCGTCGACCAGGATGAACCGCCCGGTCGCCCGGTTGCGGGTGTAGTCGTCGACGAACAGCGGCTGGGTGACCCGCAGCCGCACCCGGCCGATGTCGTTGAGGCCCAGCTCGGAAGCCTCCTTGTCGCGGTGCAGCGTGTTGACGTCGAGCCGGTAGGCCAGCTCCTTGACCATCGCCCGCACCGTGCGGGTGGTGTGCTTGACCGCGATCCGCTGGCGGGGCCGCAGCGGTTCGTCGGCCATCCAGCAGACCAGCGCGTCGAGGTCCTGGGTGACCGTCGGGGCGTTCTCCGGCTTGCAGACCAGGTCGCCGCGCGAGACGTCGAGGTCGTCGGCCAGGCGCAGGGTCACCGCCATCGGCGGGAAGGCCTCGTCCACCGGGCCGCGCGGTCCGTCGATGCCGGCGATCGTCGTGGTCAGCCCGCTGGGCAGGACCTGGACCTCGTCGCCGGCGCGGAACACCCCGCTGGCCACGGTGCCGGCGTAGCCCCGGTAGTCGTGGTGCTCGTCGGTCTGCGGCCGGACGACGTACTGCACCGGGAACCGCGCGTCGGTCAGGTTGCGGTCGCTGGCCACGTGCACGTGCTCGAGGTGGTGGATCAGCGTCGGGCCCTCGTACCAGGGCGTGTTCGCCGAGTGCGTGACGACGTTGTCGCCGTGCAGCGCCGAGATCGGGACGACGGTCAGGTCGGGCACGCTGAGCTTGGCCGCGAAGGCGCTGAACTCGTCGGCGATCGCGTCGAAGACCTCCTCCGACCAGCCGACGAGGTCCATCTTGTTGACGGCGACCACCAGGTGCGGCACCCGCAGCAGCGAGGCGAGGAAGGCGTGCCGGCGACTCTGCTCGACCATGCCCTTGCGCGAGTCGACCAGCACGATCGCGAGGTCGGCGGTGGAGGCGCCGGTGACCATGTTCCGCGTGTACTGCACGTGGCCGGGGGTGTCGGCCAGGATGAACGTCCGCCGCGGGGTGGCGAAGTAGCGGTAAGCGACGTCGATCGTGATGCCCTGCTCGCGCTCGGCGCGCAGGCCGTCGGTGAGCAGTGCGAGGTCGACGTGGTCGCCCTTGCTGGCGCGGGCCACCGCCTCGTACTGGTCCTCGAAGATGGCCTTGCTGTCGTAGAGCAGCCGGCCGATCAGCGTGCTCTTGCCGTCGTCCACCGAGCCTGCGGTGGCGATGCGCAGGATGTCCTTGCGCGCGGTGGCCAGCTCCACGGCGTGCTCGGCGACGGGGGAGTGGACGTCGACGGCGCCGTCGGCGTCGAGGGGGACCGCGGTGTCGGGGTGGACGCCGGGCTGGGCGGCGGTATTCGTGTCAGGAGCCATCAGAAGTAGCCCTCCTTCTTCCGGTCCTCCATGGCGGCGTCGCTGACCTTGTCGTCGCCGCGGGTGGCGCCCCGCTCGGTCATGCGGGTCACCGCGATCTCGGCGATGACGTCGGCGACCGTGGTGGCCTCCGAGCGGACGGCGGCGGTCAGGTTCGCGTCGCCGACCGTGCGGTAGCGGACCGTCGCGCGGAACGGCTGCTCGCCGTCCTTCGGCCGGATGAACTCGTTGACCGCGTAGAGCATCCCCTGCCGCTCGACGACCTCCCGTTCCTGCGCGAGGTACAGCGGCGGGATGGCGATCTGCTCGCGGAGGATGTACTGCCAGATGTCCAGCTCGGTCCAGTTCGACAGCGGGAAGACCCGGAGGGACTCGCCGAGGTGGATCCGGCCGTTGTAGAGGTCCCACAGCTCGGGGCGCTGGTTCTTCGGGTCCCACTGGCCGAACTCGTCGCGGAAGGAGAACACCCGCTCCTTGGCGCGCGCCTTGTCCTCGTCGCGGCGGGCGCCGCCGAACAGCGCGGTGAAACCGTGCTCCTCCACCGCGTCGAGCAGCACCGGCGTCTGGATGCGGTTGCGGGAGCCGTTGGGCTCCTCCCTGACCGTGCCGGCCGCGATCGCGTCGGGCACCGAGGCGACGATCAGCTGCACGCCCAGCTCGGCGACCCGCTTGTCGCGGAACTCCAGCACGTCCTGGAAGTTCAGCCCGGTGTCGACGTGCATGACCGGGAAGGGGATGCGGGCCGGCGCGAACGCCTTGCGGGCCAGTTCCAGCATCACGATGGAGTCCTTGCCGCCGGAGAAGAGCAGCACCGGGCGCTCGAGCTCCGCGGCCACCTCACGGATGACGTGGATGGACTCGGCCTCCAGCGTCTCCAGTTGGGAGAGCCGGTAGTCGGGGGTCGTCACGCGTTCTCCTCGCTGGCGCTCGTCGCCCGCGCGCCGAGTCGTGCTGTGTTCTCGGGTGAGCTCGCGAGCTCGCTCACGTGTTCTCCTCGCTGGCGCTCGTCGCCCGCGCGCCGGGTCGTGCTGTGTTCTCGGGTGAGCTCGCGAGCTCGCTCACGTGTCAGGGCTCCGGGGACGTCGGGGTCAGGGCTCGAACCAGCAGCAACCGCACCGGCCCGGGGAGGATTCCCGCCTCCCAGTCTCCGCCATGCCCCTACGGCGTCGGCTGTGACCCCACCCGCACCGCCGCCAGCAGCCGATCGGCCAGCTCCGGGCGGCACACCAGCAGGTCGGGCAGCCAGGCGTCGGGGCCGTTGTAGACCAGCGGCGAGCCGTCGAGCCGGACGGCGGTGAGCCCCGCGGCCCGGGCGACGGCGACCGGCGCGGCCGAGTCCCACTGGTACATGCCGCCGGCGTGCACGTAGGCGTCGGCCTCGCCGCGGACGACGGCGGTGACCTTCCACCCGGCCGAGCCCATCGGCACCAGCTCGGCGCCGAGGGCAGCTGCCGCGGTGGCGGCGATCGCGGGCGGTCGGCTGCGGCTGACCGCGATCCGCGGCCGTCCGCCGTCGGACGCCGGCACGGTGGGTGCGGGGTCGGTGCGGAGCACCTCGCCGAGCGCGGGAAGCGCGACCGCCGCCGCCGTCAGCTCACCCGCCGACCACAGCGCCACGTGCACCGCCCAGTCCGGTCGCGGGACCTCGCCGTACTCGCGGGTGCCGTCGAGCGGGTCGACGATCCACACCCGGTCGGCGGTCAGCCGGCGGCGGTCGTCGGCCGCCTCCTCGCTGAAGACGACCTCGCCGGGACGGTGCTCGGTCAGGACCCCCGTGATGGCGGCCTGCGCGGCGGCGTCCCCGGCGTCCCCGAGCGCCCGGCCGGTGAGCCGGCCCTCCGCGCGCAACCCCGTGAGGACGGCGGCGGCCGCACGCGCCGCCTCGGCGGCGACCTCGACGTCCCTCACGGCCGGTCGGCGAGCGCGGTGGCGTCGGTGGGGCGCCCCGGCGGCCGGTGCTGGCCGGAGGCGTCGGTGATCGCGCCGAAGTAGTCGGCGTGCAGCTCCTCGCGCGGCATGACGAAGACGCCGCGGGCCTCGACCAGGGTGCGGTCGGGTGCCTCGGCGGTCGCGATGGTGCCGGTCACGACGCACTTGCGGCCGGCCGCCTCGGTGACCCGGGCCTGCAGGGTCAGCGGCGTCGACAGCGGCACCGGCCGGCGATAGTCCAGCTCGAGCCGGACGGTCATGCCCCACAGGCCGGCGGCGATCGCGGCCGAGCCGAGCAGCTGGTCCATGAGCATGCTGCTCATCCCGCCGTGGACGTACCCGGGCGGGCCCTCGTAGGCCGGGCCGAGCGTGGCCTCGCCGACGACGCCGCCCTCGACCCGGTGGATCGTCACCGGCGGCGCCAGCGCGCTGCCCACCCCGCTCACCGGGTTGTAGACGCGGCGGAAGACCAGGGGGTCGTCGAGCACGGGCAGCTGCGTCGGCGGGCGCCGTGCGGCGGCCAGCCGACCGGTGACGGCCCGGGCCTCGGCGGCCGCGGCGCGCAGCTCGTCGGCCGGGACGGTGGTCAGCACCGAGGCGTCCACCAGGTCCCGCAGGGCGGCGCCGAGCTCGGTCACCGCGGCCATCAGATCGGCGTCGTAGGGCTGCCCGCCCGCGTCGGAGGTCACCGGCGAACGGTAACCGCACCGCCCGCCGGCTCAGGCCGCCGGGCCGTCCGTCCCCGGTGCGGCCGCGGGGCCCGAGCGGGGCAGCCGGACGGTGAACACGGCGCCCCGGCCCGGGGCGGTGTCCAGGTGGACCGTGCCGCCGTGCGCGGCGACCAGCGCGCTGACGATGGCCAGCCCCAGCCCCGTGCCACCGGCCGTCCGGGCCCGCGACGGGTCGGCGCGGTAGAAGCGCTCGAAGACCCGCGCGGCGTCCTCGGGGGCCATGCCAGGGCCCTGGTCGGCCACCCGCAGCACGACCACGCCGCCGTCGTCGCCGTCCGCCGTCCCGTCGCCGGCCGCCGGCTCGTCGGAGAGGGTCACCGTGACCGGCGTGGTCGGGGGCGTGTGCACCAGCGCGTTGGTGACCAGGTTGCCGACGACCTGGCGCAGCCGGGCCTCGTCGCCGAGCACCACGGGCAGCTCGCTGAGCGCCGGGTCCAGGTGCAGGCCGATGGGGCGGTCGGGCTGGACGGCGCGGGCGTCGTGGACGGCGTCGCCGGCGACCTCGGCGAGGTCGACCGGGGTGATGGTGAGCGGGCGCTGCTGGTCGAGACGGGCCAGCTGCAGCAGGTCCTCGACCAGCACGCCCATGCGGGCGCCCTCGGACTCGATGCGCTGCATCAGCCGGGCGGTCTCCTCGGGGCTGCCCACCGCGCCCTGCCGGTACAGCTCGGCGAAGCCGCGGATCGAGGTCAGCGGGGTGCGCAGCTCGTGGCTGGCGTCGGCGACGAACCGGCGCATCCGGGTCTCCGAGGCGCGCGCCTGCTCCTCGGAGGCCTGCTGCGCCCGGAAGCCGTGCTCGATGCGGGACAGCATGCCGTTGAGCGCGGTGGCCAGCCGGCCGACCTCGGTGCGGTCGTCCCCGGCCGGCACCCGCTGGGAGAGGTCGCCGGCGGCGATCGCGGCGGCGGTGCGCTCCACCTCGGTCAGGGGCCGCAGGCTGTTGCGGACCAGCAGATACGCGGCGTAGCCGAGGACGGTGAGCACGATCAGCCCGACGACCACCTGCAGCGCGACCAGCCGGGCGAGCACGCGGTCGTCGCTGTCGAGGTCGACGCCCGCGATCGCGATCACGCCGCCGTCGACGTCCTCGCTGATGAGCAGCCACTTCGTCCCGTCCGGTGCCTCCGCGAAGACCGGCCGGTCGACGTCGTCGAGCAGCCGCTCGACGACGGTGCGGTCCATCTCCACCGGCAGGCTCTCCCGGGGCCCGGGCGGTCCGGAGAGCACGACGACCTGGTCGACCCCTGGGGTCAGGCAGGCCACGTAGATCGTCCCGATCGAGGCTTCCCCCGGCCCCCACCGTCGTGTCGAGCACCCGTCGCGGAACCACGGTCCGTTCTCGTACCTGGCCAGGGTGTCGATCAGCTGCTGGTGCTGCTGGCCCCGCACGTAGTCCTCGAGCAGTGCGCTCGTGAGGAACCCCGTCAGGGTCAGCGCGGCGGCGACCAGTCCGGTGAGCAGTGCCACGAGCGTGACCCGCAGCGGTAGCCGGGGGGCGGACCAGGGGCGCGCGGGTCTCCCGCGGCCCTGCTGTCGCGCCGTGCCGGGGTCCTGCAGGATCTCGCCGGCGCCGACCGGTGGCGGGGCGTCCGGAGGTGCGGCCTGGCTGCGTGCCCCCGCCACCCCGGTCACGTGTCCTCCTCGCCGGTCCTCGTCGAGCTCGTGCCCGACGGTGCCACCTCGCGGCGTGACCCCGCGACCGCGGTCACGTCCCGCGTGGCAGCCGCAGGGTGTACCCCACGCCGCGGATGGTGTGCAGCAGCCGCGGCTCGGTCGTGTCGATCTTGCGGCGCAGGTAGGAGATGTAAGACTCCACCACGTTGGCGTCGCCGTTGAAGTCGTAGTTCCACACGTGGTCGAGGATCTGCGCCTTGGACAGCACCCGCCCGGCGTTGGCCATCAGGTAGCGCAGCAGCTTGAACTCCGTCGGCGAGAGGCTGACCACCTCGCCGGCCTTCACGACCTCGTGCGACTCCTCGTCCAGCTCGATGTCGGCGAAGGACAGCCGCGGGGACTCCGCCGGGCGCTGCGGGCCGGTGCTGCGGCGCAGCACCGCCCGGATCCGCGCCAGCACCTCGTCGAGGCTGAACGGCTTGGTGACGTAGTCGTCGCCGCCGAGCGTCAACCCGGAGACCTTGTCCTCCGCGGCGTCGCGCGCGGTGAGGAACAGCACCGGCGTGTGCCGGCCGCTCTCCCGCAGCCGGCGGACGACGCCGAAGCCGTCCAGCCCCGGCATCATCACGTCGAGGACGAGCAGGTCCGGGCGGAAGGACGTCGCCATCGCCAGTGCCTGCTGCCCGTCGGCCGCCGTGGCCACCTCGAAGCCGGCGTAGCGGAGGCTGGCCGACAGCAGCTCGCGGATGTTGGGTTCGTCGTCCACCACCAGGAGGCGTGCCTCCGGTGCCGGACTCGTTCCGGTGCTGGTCACAGCACCCCCTGTCGAACGCGCTGCGGTGGTCATCTCACGAGGGTGGAGCCCCGGGCTGGAGCGGCCCTGGGGGTCACCTGTGAGGAGTCTGGACGCCGTCCGGCCTCCTCCTGATTGTCCCTCGCGAGGTGCCGCCGCCGTCAGCTGCCCATGGCCCGGCCGCGCCGCCAGTAGCCGATCGCGTGGTGCTGCGCCCGGCCGAGCCCCCACCGGCCGCGCAGGTCCGCACGGATGGCGCGGACGGCGCTCGACTCGGCGGCCACCCAGGCGAAGACGTCCTCGCCGTCGGGCCGGTCCAGCGCCGCGACGGCGTCGGACAGCAGCGTGCCTTCCCCGGGCGGGGTGCCCTCGCGGTGCAGCCAGCGGACCTCGACGTCGTCCGGCGCCGGCAGCGGCTGCTCCTCCGCGGCGTCGGCGACCTCGACGAGGGCGACGCCGCGCGTCGACGGCGGCGCGGCGGCCAGGATGCGGGTGATCGCCGGCAACGCGGTCTCGTCGCCGGCCAGCAGCAGCCACCCGGCCGGCCGGTCGCCCAGCGGGCCGCCACCGGCCACGGCCACCGTCGTCCCGGGCGCGGCGGCACCGGCCCACGCCGCGGCCGGGCCGTCGCCGTGCAGGACGAAGTCGATCTCGACCTCGCCGCGGTCGGCGTCCTGCCGTCGGGCGGTGTAGCTGCGCAGGCTCACCCCGTGCGAGCCCTCGGGCCAGACGATCCGCCCGTCCCGCTGGACCCGCGGCCAGCGCGGCGCCGGGTCCCCGACGCGGGGGACCAGCAGCGAGATCGTCGGCCCGGCGGCCGCGGCCGCCGCGGGGGTGCCGGAGAGCAGGATGCGGCGCACCGACGGGGTGACGTCGGTGACCGCGGCCACGGTGAGCACGTCGACCGGCCGGGTGGGGTCAGGTGCGGTCACGGAGCCCGAGCCTAGATGCGGGCCGACCCGGCCGACCCCGGGGGAATGGGGTCGACCGGGCCGGCGATCGCGGACGGGTGCGTCACGGCCGGTAGTCGCATCCACAGCTGTGAGCAGCGGGAACGGTGTGACGCTCCCCGTCGACCGGAACGCTACGTGACGGACCGGCCGGAGTCAGTGCCCGCACGGGTGATCCCGCATCCCGGACGGGTGATGTGTGCCGGGGGCCCGCTCCGGGCAGGGGCAGGGGACCGCGCCGAGCACCCGGGAGGGCCCGATGTCCGACGAGTTCCAGAAGGGTGACCACGTCACCTGGAACAGCCACGGCCAGGAGGTCGAGGGCACCGTCAAGCGGAAGATCACCTCCGAGACGGAGGCGTCCGGCCGGAAGGTCAAGGCCAGCGAGGACGAGCCGCAGTACGAGGTCGAGAGCGACAAGAGCGGCAAGACCGCGGTGCACAAGCCCGGCGCCCTGCACGAGAAGTGACCACGCACCGAGGAGGAGGGGCGATCGTGAGCGAGAGCGGAGACCAGTTCGCCGGGACGGCGGCCCGCAGCACCAAGCACAGCCCTCGCGTCGACGAGGAGATGGAGCACGAGATCCAGGGGATGCTCAAGGCCGAGCGGGCCACCCGCGCCGAGGAGTGGCGCGAGGTCGAGCCCTCGGCGGAGGGCGATCCCGACGTCGACAGCAGTCCCGACGGCACCCTCGTCGGAGGCGTGCCGGTGGGCATGACCGAGGACGCCGTCGTCGCCCGGGCCGAGCTGGCCCGCTGGCTCGACCGCGCCGACTTCCCGAGCGACGGGCCGGCCCTCGTCGAGGCGGCCCTGGACCACCGGGCGCCGGACGTCGTCGTCGACGAACTGCGGCGGCTGCCCGAGGGCGAGACCTACGAGCGGATCGGCGACGTCGTCCGCGCGCTGGGCTACCCCACCGAGACCTGAGCCGCGGCCGGGAGCCGGGCCCACCGGCTCCCGGCCGTCACCCGCCCTCCGCGGCCTGCTGCTCCTCGTCCTCGGCGATCTCCTCGGCGCCCCGCCGCCGGAACAGCCGGGAGCCGGGGAAACCCTTCACCACGTGCCGCAGGTCCTGCATGGTGTCGAGCAGGTCGTGCACGTCGGTGCCGACGTTCCCCAGAGACGACAGCACCGGGAGGACGTCCTCGTCGAGGTGGGTCATCAGCTGCGGCAGCCGGTCGATGAAGGCGACGACGGCCTCGACCTCGGCCGGGTCCACGCTCGCCGCCAGGCGGCGCACCGCCGGGGCCAGGGCCATCAACGGTTCCTGGAAGACGTCGACCATGGGGTCGACCCGCCCCAGCAGCCCCTCGGCCCGCGTCACCGCGCCGTCCGCGCCGGAGACCGTGCTGCCGGCGGCGGTGATGGTCTCGTCGGAGCGGGCGATGGTGGCGCCCACGGCGGTGATGGCCTCGTCGGAGCGGGCGATGGTGGCGCCGACGGCGGTGATGGCCTGGTCGGCCTTCTGGTTGGTGCTGGTGACCGCGGTGATGGCCTGGTCGGCCTTCTGGTTGGTGCTGGTGACCGCGGTGATGGCGGCGTCGGCCTTCTGGTTGGTGCTGGTGACCGCGGCGATGGCCTGGTCGGCCTTCTGGTTGGTGCTGGTGACCGCGGCGATGGCCTGGTCGGCCCTCTGGTTCGTGGTGGTGACCGCGGCGATGGCGGCGTCGGCCCTCTGGTTCGTGGTGGTGACGGCGGTGATGGCCTCGTCCGAGCGGGCGATGGTGGCGCCGACGGCGGCGATGGCGGCGTCGGCCTTCTGGTTGGTGGTGCCGACCGCGACGATCGCCTCGTCCGCCTTCTCCCGCGTCGCCCCGACGCCCGCGATGGCCTCGTCCGCCTTCGTCCGCGTGCTCTCGACAGCAGCGATCGCGTCGTCCGCTCTCGCCCGGGTGCCCACCACCTCGGCGATGGCCTCGTCCGCCCGCTGCCGCGTGCTGTTCACCGCAGCGATCGCGTCGTCCGCCCTCGTCCGGGTGCCCTCGACTGCGGTGATCGCCGCGTCGGCCCGCTCCACGACGCGCTCGATCCCATCCACGACGGTGGTGGCCCGGTCGAGCAGCGACTCCACCCGCCCGACGACCGTGATCAGTCGCGGGACCAGCGCCAGGGCCTCGGCCACGCCCTCGCGGACCCCCTCGACCGCGGAGATCATGTCGGACGGACCCGGCACGAACGGCAGCTTCACCTCGGGGACGCTACGACGGCCAGGACCGTCCTGCCCGCCGGTCCCCGCGCGTCCGGCCCCGGCGGGGCCTCCGCGCCCGTATCGTGGGTGACTGCCCGATTGCGCAGCGATACCTCCGCGCGCGAGCCGGGAGCGACGGTGCCCGCCAGGGCGGCAGTTCGAGGATGGGAAGTCGGCACGGGTGGGGAACAAGCGCACGCGCGACGACGCAGGGGAGGCCCGCTCGTCCGGGCGTCTCCGGGGTCGGCGCCGCCCGGCTGCGGCATCCCCTGCCGCGGGTGACGGGGAGCCGGCCCGGGAGCCGATCACCGTCGAGCAGCTGATCGCCCGGCAGGGCGGCGATGTCGGCCGTCGCCGCGCCGCTCGCACCGGCGAGATCCCGCTGCCGCTGGCCGTCGGCGAGCAGGTGCCCGAGCGCCGCCGCGGCCTGCCCCAGGTCCCCGCCGAGGAGGCCCCGGCGCCCCGTGGGGCGGGACGCCGACCCTCCGGACGGCGCGCCGGTGACGCGCCGCGCGCTGCGGACGACACACCCGCGCCGCAGCGTGGCCTGCCCCCGGTGCCGGGCGGGCCGGTGGTGCGGGCAGCCGAGGCCCCGGTGACGCCGGCCGTCGTCCCTCCGCTGCCTACCGCTGCTGCCCCGCAGCCGGAGTCCCCGGCGGCGCCCGAGCCAGCCCCGGCGGTGCCCGAGCCGCCGCGCAGCGGCCTGCCGCCGGTGCCGCCGTCGGCCCGCCCCTCGGTGCCGCTGTTCCCGCCGTTCGACGAGCGGACCGGCCACCGCCCGTCCCGCCCGGTCGCGCCGCTGCCCCCGATCCCCGGCCGTGACGCCCTGCTGTCCGGCGCGACCCGGCTGGCGCCGCCCTCGCCGCGCGAGCGCCGGGCCGCCCGCCGCGCCGCGCGCAGCCCCGGCCGCAGGCGGCTGGTCCGTGCCGCGACCGGCCTGGCGGCCCTCGTCGGCGTCGTCCTCGCCTACCACCTGGGCCTGTACTTCTACGTCGACCAGCGCATCGAGCGCGTGGCGGCCCTGACCCCCGACGGCGCGGAGGTGCTCGCCCCCGCCCTGCAGGAGGGCGCGGCGACCTACCTCGTCATCGGCACGGGGCTGCCCGGCGAGGAGGGCCCGGCCTCGGTCGCCACCCTCCTGGCGCACGTCACCGCGGACGAGGAGCGCGCCGTCCTGGTCAGCATCCCGCCGACCGCGCTCGTCGACACCCCCGGCTGCACCCGCGCCGACGGCGAGGTCCGCGAGGCCGTCACCGAGTCCTTCGCCGCCTCGCTCCTGGAGGGCGGGCCGTCCTGCACGGTCCGCGTGGTGCAGCAGCTGTCCGGGCTGCGCGTCGACCACTACCTGGGCGTGGACCTGGCCCGGCTGCCCGGCATGGTCGACGCCCTCGGCGGAGTCTCCGTGTGCCTGCCCGCGGCGACGCCGGCGGTCGCCGCCTCGGCCGAGCCGTTGCCGGCCGGTGCCAGCACGATGTCGGGGGAGCGCGCCACGGGCTACCTGGCCCCGGGCGACGCCGGCGCCGACGTCACCGGTGCGGCGGTCGCCGAGCGCGCGCAGCTCGTGCTGACCTCCACCCTGCGGACGGCGATGTCGGCCGGGACCCTCGGCAACCCGGCCACCCTCACCCGGTTCCTGACCGGGGCCTCCGACGCCCTGACCGTGGACGAGGCGACCACGCTGGGCGACCTGCGCACCCTCGCCGGGACGCTCGGGGACCTCTCCGGCGACGCGGTCCAGCGCACCGGCCTCCCCGTCGCCCAGGTGGGCTACGTGCCGGCCGGCAGCGAGCAGGCCCACGTCGTGCTCGACGCCACCGCCACCCGCGCACTGTTCGACCGGGTGATCGAGGAGGGCCGGCTGCCCGCGGAGCTGCTCGCGCCCGAGCCCGCCGACCCGGCGGCCGTGGCCGCGGCGCCCGCCCCCGCGGCCGCCGAGCAGCCCGTGACGACGCCCGCGGGACAGCCGCTGACCGCCGCGCCGTCCGGCATCACCGTCGACGTGCTCAACGGCACCGCCACCAGCGGGCTGGCCGCCACCGTGGCCGAGCAGATGCGCGCCCAGGGCTTCGCGGTCGGCCAGGTCGGCAACGAGCTCGGCGTGGTCAACGAGACCGTCGTCCGGTACGGGGCCGGTGCCGAGGAGCAGGCGCGCACGGTCGCGGCGGCCGTCCCCGGGGCGGTGCTGCAGCCCAGCGACGCGACCGCGGGAGGCATCCAGCTGGTCATCGGGCCTGGCTTCTCCAGCGTCGTCCCGGTGGTCATCCCGCCCGTGGCCCCCGAGGCGCCGGCTCCCGCGGCACCGGCCACGCCGTCCGCCGAGCCGGCCGTCACTGCCAGCTGCTCCTGACACAACGCCCCCGGGGCCCCGCGGCGCCCCGCCCGGCGCCGGGTGCGTGCGTGCACGCAACGCCGAAAGGGCCGCCGCGGGAGATCCCGCAGCGGCCCCTGACGCGGGGGCCTTGCTCAGCCGAAGCGGCCGGAGATGTAGTCCTCGGTCGCCTTCTGGTCCGGGTTGCTGAAGATCTTCTCGGTCGGGTTGAACTCGATCAGCCGGCCGGGCTGACCCACCCCGCTGAGGTTGAAGAAGCCGGTCTGCTCGCTCACCCGCGCGGCCTGCTGCATGTTGTGGGTGACGATGACGATCGTGAACCGCTCCTTGAGGTCGGCCATCAGGTCCTCGATCGCCAGCGTGGAGATCGGGTCCAGCGCGGAGGCCGGCTCGTCCATCAGCAGGACGTCGGGCTCCACGGCGATCGCGCGAGCGATGCACAGCCGCTGCTGCTGACCGCCGGACAGGCCGGCGCCGGGGCGGTTGAGGCGGTCCTTGACCTCGTTCCAGAGGTTGGCTCCCCGGAGCGAACGCTCGACCAGGTCGTCGAGGTCGGACTTCTTCATCCTCTTGTTGTTCAGCCGGATGCCCGCGGCGACGTTCTCGTAGATCGACATCGTCGGGAACGGGTTCGGCCGCTGGAAGACCATCCCGATCTGCCGGCGGACGTCGACCGGGTCGACGTCGGGGCCGTAGAGGTCCTGCCCGTCCATGACGATCTTGCCCTCGACGCGGCCACCCGGGATGACCTCGTGCATCCGGTTGATCGAACGCAGGAAGGTCGACTTCCCGCAGCCCGACGGCCCGATGAGGGCGGTGATGCTGCGCGGCTCGATCGAGACGTTGACGTTCTCGACCGCCAGGAAGTTGCCGTAGTAGATGTTGAGGTCGGAGACGTCGATGCGCTTGGCCACAGGAGGTCCTCCAGGGTTGCCGGTCAGCGACCGGACTTGGGGGCGAAGAAGCGACTGATGAGCCGGGCGACGACGTTGAGACCCATCACCAGGATGATCAGGACCAGGGCCGCCGTCCAGGCCCGGTCCGTGGCGAACTCCGGCGGCACGCCCGGCTGGGTCAGCTGGTAGTAGGCGTAGACCGGCAGTGTCGCCATGCGGCCGTCGAACGCGTTGAGGTTCGTGGCGTTGGTGATGCCGAGGGTGATCAGCAGCGGGGCGGTCTCGCCGACGACGCGGGCGATCGCCAGGGTGACGCCGGTGCCCAGGCCCGCGATGGCGGTCGGGATGACCACCTTGACGATGGTCCGCCACTTGGGCACGCCCAGGGCGTAGGAGGCCTCGCGCAGCTCGTTCGGCACCAGCTTGAGCACCTCCTCCGCCGAGCGGACGACGACCGGGATCATCAGCACCGACAGCGCGATGGCGCCCATGATCCCCAGCCGGACCCCCGGGCCGAGGAAGATCGCGAACAGGGCGTAGGCGAACAGGCCGGCCACGATCGACGGGATGCCGGTCATGACATCGACCATGAACGTGATGCCCCGCTTCAGCCGCCCCTGGGCGTACTCGACGAGGAAGATCGCGGTCATCAGGCCGATCGGCACCGAGATCAGCGTGGTCAGGGCCGTGATGATCAGCGTGCCCATGATCGCGTGGTACGCGCCGCCGCCCTCGCCGACGATCCCGACGAGGGAGGAATTGAAGAAGGTGCCGTCCAGCCGCCCGATCCCCCGGCTGACGACCTCCCAGACCAGCGAGACCAGCGGCACCATCGCCAGCCCGAACGCGCTGACCACCAGGCACGTCACCAGCCGGTCGGTGGCTCGCCGGGGGCCCTCCACGGCGCGGGTCAGCAGGTACACCGCGAGGGTCCCGAGGACGACGGTGTAGAGCACGAACAGCGCGATGTTGAGGTCGAACACCGGCCAGAGCACCCCGACGACGGCGGCCGCCGCGGCGAAGGCCGCCCAGGGCGCCCAGTTCGGCAGCCGCCGGCTGCGCTCGGTGCGGCGCGGGCCGCCGGGCGCGCCGCTGCCGCCACGGGTGACCGGCGCGGTCGAGATCTGGCTCATCAGTTCGCTCCGGAGAAGTCGGCGCGCCGGTTGACGATCGCGCGGGCCAGCATGTTGACCGCGAGGGTGATGACGAACAGGGCCAGGCCGCTGGCGATGAGCGTGTTGATGTCGATGCCCGAGGACTCCGGGAACTCCAGCGCGATGTTCGCCGCGATGGTCGACGGGTTCCCGCTGCTGATCAGGTTGAACGTGATGCCGCCGGAGACCGACAGCACGATGGCGACGGCCATGGTCTCGCCGAGTGCCCGGCCCAGGCCCAGCATGGAGCCGCCGATGACGCCGGAGCGGCCGTAGGGGAGGACCGCCATCCGGATCATCTCCCAGCGGGTGGCGCCCAGGGCCAGCGCGGCCTCGCGGTGCAGGCTCGGCACCTGCAGGAAGACCTCGCGGGAGATGGCGCTGACGATCGGCAGGATCATCACGGCGAGGACCAGGCCGGTGGTCAGCATGGTGCGGCCCGTCGTCGAGGCCGGGCCGGCGAACAGCGGGATGAAGCCGAGGTTGCGCTCGAGCCACTCGAAGAAGGGCACCAGCTTCGGCGCCAGCCAGAAGATGCCCCAGAAGCCGTAGACGATGCTGGGGATCGCGGCGAGCAGGTCGACCAGGTAGCCCAGGCCCTGGGCCAGCCGCCGTGGGGCGTAGTAGCCGATGAACAGGGCGATGGCCACCGCCAGCGGCGTGGCCACCACCAGGGCGATGACCGCGGCCAGCAGGGTGCCGAAGACCAGCGGGGCGATGTAGCCGACCAGGCCGCCGTCGCCGGGGATGTCCTCGGCCGGCGCGGTCAGCGCGGGCACCGCCTCGACGACGAGGAACGCGGCGACCCCGGCGAGGATGACGAGGATGAGGATGCCGGCGCCCCTGGCGGTCCCGGCGAAGACCCGGTCGCCGGGACGGCGGACCGACCGTCGCGTCCCGGGAGGGGACGGGGGTGTGGCCCTGGTGCTGCTCACCGCTGCTCCGTGGGGTGTGGGCCGGTGCCTGGGGACCCGGCGGGGTGTGGGTCGGGTACCCGGCCGGAGCCGGGCCCGCCAACGGCCCGGGGCGCCATCGGGCACCCCGGGCCGTTGCCGGTCATTGTGGGCTCAGCCGGCGGTGATCGCGTCCACGGCCGTCTGCGCCTGCTCGCGCAGCGCGTCGGAGATGGGCGCGGAGCCCGCGGCCTCGGCCGCGGCCTGCTGGCCCTCCTCGCTGATCACATACCCCATGAAGTCCTTGACCAGACCGGCCTTCTCCGCGTCGTCGTAGGTGATGCAGCCGATGTGGTAGCTCACCAGGACGATCGGGTAGTTGCCGGACTCGGTGGTGTCCCGGGCGAGCTCGATGGCGAAGTCGTACTCGCCCCGGCCCTCGAGCCGCTCGGAGTTCTCGACCACCGCGGCCGCGGCCTCGGGGGTCGGGGTCACGAACTCCTCGCCGACACCGATGTTCGCCACCCCCAGGTCGCCGGCCTGGGACAGGTCGGCGTAGCCGATGGTGCCGTTGCCGCCGCTGACGGCGCTGACCACACCGGAGGTGCCCTGGGCGGCCTCGCCGCCGGCCACCGGCCAGTTGCCGTCCGGCTCGTGCGGCCAGGCCTCGGCGGCCGCGGCGGCCAGGTACTCGGTGAAGTTCTCGGTCGTGCCCGACTCGTCGGACCGGTTCACCGGGGTGATCGCCAGGTCGGGCAGCGCGACGCCGGGGTTGTCGGCGGCGATCGCCGGGTCGTTCCAGGTGGTGACCTGCTGGTTGAAGATGCCGGCCAGCACCGCGGGGGAGAGGTTGAGACCCTCGACGCCCTCGAGGTTGTAGACGACCGCGATCGGCGAGATGTAGTTCGGCAGCTCGAAGACCTCACCGCCGGCGCAGCGCTCCTGCGCCGCGGCCAGCTCCTCCTCGTCCAGCGCGGCGTCGGAGCCGGCGAAGTCGGTGCCGCCGGCGACGAACTGCTCGCGCCCACCGCCGGAGCCCACCGGGTCGTAGTTCACGGTCACACCCGGCTGCACGCTCGAGTAACCGGCGGTCCAGCCCTGCATCGCGGCCTGCTGGCTGCTGGCGCCGGCGCCGGCGAGGCTGCCGCTCAGTTCCTCGGAGCCGCCGGTGGTGCTGGTGGCCTCGCCACCGGCGGTCTCCTCGTTCGCGGCGCCGCACGCGGTCAGCGCGAGGGTGCCGGCGAGCGCAGCCGAGAGGACGACGGCGCGCGACGTGGTGCTGAGCTTCAAGGAAGGGGCCCTTCGACGGTGTGCCCGGGGCTTCTGCCGGGCAGCGCGGAACCAACGGGCACCGACGGTAGGCAGCCGAGGTTGACGCCTCCCCGTCGCTCGGTGAACTCGGGGTGAACGCCGGTCGAGGCTTGCGTCACGGGGTGTGGACCAGCTCACGTCCAACCGGTGAACGACCGCGCGCCGATTGGCGGACCCGCGCGTTCCGTCCCCGGCGGGAGGACCAGGTGGCTAGCCGCCGCGGCGCCACGAGACGTCGACGGCGTGCCGGGTGAACCCGCTGCGCTCGTAGAGGGAAACCGCCGCGGTGTTGTCCTCCTCGACGTACAGGAGGACCTGGCGCAGCCCCAGGCTCCGCAGGTGGGCCAGCCCCACGTCGGTCAGCGCGCGCCCCAGGCCCAGGCCCTGCGCGTCGGGGTCGATGCCCAGCACGTAGACCTCGCCGACCGCCTCCGGTCCCTCGTCGCCGGGCGGGTGGACCTTCGTCCAGTGCGAGCCCAGCAGCCTCTCGCCGTTCCAGGCCAGGAAGAAGCCGGCCGGGTCGAACCACGGCTCGGCCTCGCGCAGCCGCAGGTCGTCGGCGGTCCAGCTGCCCTGCTCGGGGTGGGCGGCGAAGGCCCGGGCGTTGGTGCGCAGCCAGGCCTGCTCGTCGCGGCCGGGGCGGAAGGTGCGCACCACGACGCCCTCGGGCAGGCGCAGCCGCGGGTCGGGGTCGACGCCGGCCAGCTCCCGCCGCATCTGCAGCAGCACCCGCGCCCGCTCGTGGCCGTGTCGCCGCGCCAGCTCCGCCGACCCGGGCAGGTCGCCGTGGGCCCACACCCGCAGGGGACGGTCCCCGGCCAGCTCCTCGAGGTGGGTCAGCAGCGTGTCCCCGATGCCCTGCCGCCGGGAGTCCGGGGCGACGACCAGCTCGGCCTCGGCGTCCCCGCTGCCGTCGCCGCCCTCGAAGCGGGCGTAGCCGGTCAGCGTGCCGTCAGCAGCGCCGACCAGCACGTCCCGGCCGCCGGGCGGACCGCCGTGCTGGAGCCGCAGCTCCGCCTCCTCCGACAGGGGGCGGACGCCGTCGGCCGCGGTCGCCGCGCGCAGCAACGCGAGGACCGCCTGGACGCCGGCCGGGTCGAGCCGGTCGACGTCCCGGACGAGGGGTGCAGTGGACAGGGCGGCCTCAGACCAGCTCGGTGTCGTTCTGCGTCTCGGCCTGGGCGCGCGCGGCGGCCGCGGTCGCGTCGGCGACCTGCTGGTCGAGCTTGTAGCCGACGTTGCGGACGGTGCCGATCAGCGCCTCGTGCTCGGTGCCGAGCTTGGCCCGCAGCCGCCGCACGTGGACGTCGACGGTGCGGGTGCCGCCGAAGTAGTCGTAGCCCCAGATCTCCTGCAGCAGCTGCGCGCGGGAAAAGACCCGGCCCGGGTGCTGGGCCAGGTACTTGAGCAGCTCGAACTCCTTGTAGGTGAGGTCGAGCGGGCGGCCGCGCAGCTTCGCGGAGTAGCTGTGCTCGTCGATCACCAGCTCACCGGCCTGGGTCACGCCGCCGTCGGCGCCGTCGGCGGGGGTGGTGGCGGCCAGCCGGCGGGCGGTGGCCCACTTGAGGCGGGCGTCGACCTCGGCCGGGCCGGCGGTGTCGAGCAGCACGTCGTCGACGCCCCAGTCGGCCGACAGCGCGACCAGGCCGCCCTCGGAGAGGACGGCGACCAGCGCCGAGGCCACCCCGGTGGAGGAGAGCAGCCCGCAGAGCGTGCGGGCCTGGATCAGGTCGTGCCGGGCGTCGACGAGGACGACGTCGCCGGAGTCGCCGTCGAGCAGGCTGGAGAGCTCGGGAGGCACCACGCGGACGTGGTGCCCCAGGAGGCCGAGCGCGGGCAGCACCTCGGTCGTGGCCTGGCGTGCGGCGGTCATGAGCACGAGTCGCATGACGTCTCCTCGGAGGAGCCGGGGACGACGGGGTCGTCCGGGGGCCCACGACAGCGCTGTCGAAGAGACAGCAGGATAACCGACGTGTACCGGCGATCCGGCTCCGTGACCGGATCGCGACCGGTGACCGTCCCCACGGCGGGCGGCGTGCGCCTCGCGCCGGGCCGGGCGGCCGGACCGACGGCGACGGCCCGGGTGGTCCCCTGGGCCGGACACGCCGAGAGCGGAGCCACCGCCCCGCTCGTCGAGCGGATCGGCCGCTGGGTGTCTGCGACGATCGGGCCGTGACGGCGACGGATGCGCGGCCCGGGCTCCCCGCCCGCGCGGAGCACCTGCCCACGGTCGCCGCGGTCGTAGCAGCGACCGCGCTGCTCGTCGGGGTGCCCGCGGCCGCGGGCGACGCGGGCCGGCTGGTCGCGGTCGCCGTCCTGCAGGTCGCCCTGGTGGTGGCGTGGGTGCCCGCCACGGGGATCCTCGCCCGGGCCGGCGCGCCGGCGCTCGGGCTCGCCGCGGCGGCCGGAGCCGACCTGCTCCTCGTGCTGCCCCAGCGGCCGGAGATCGGCGCGCTCGTCGCCGTGCCGGGGCTGGGCCTGCTCGCCGCGGTGCTGCACCAGATGACGCGCCGGGCGCCGCGGTCGGACGTGGTCGGTTCGCTGGCGGGTGTGCTCCTGCTCGTCTGCGCCGTCACCGCCCTGGCCGTCGTGCTGCTCCTGCCGGCCGAGGGGGACGCGGCGGCGCCCGCCACCAGCACCCTGCTCGTCGTGGGGACGACGCTGGTGGTGGGTGCCCTCGTCGACCTGGTGCTGCCCCGGCCGACGGTGGCCACCGGTGTGCCGCGGGGGGTGCCCGCGCTCGTGCTGTCCGTGCTGGCCGGGGCCGCCGTCGCGGTGGTGCGCTCCGGCGCCGGTGACCTGGCTCCGGTCCTGGGGGCGCTCGTCGCCGGCCTGGCGCTGGGTGCGGTCACCGCGCTGGTCGCCCTGGCCGCGGGCTACGTCGTCGCCGGCGGGCCGGCCCGGGCGTGGGCCGCGGCGCTGCTGCAGGCGGTGCTGCCCGTCGCCGCGGCCGCTCCGGTGGCCTTCTCCGTCGTGCTGCAGAACGCCCTCTGAGCGGCCCGGTCGTGCGCGCGCTGCTGGTGGTCCTGCTGCTCCTCGGCGGCCTGGTGTTCGCCGCCGACCGGGTCGGCGAGGAGATCGCCGAGGACCAGGTGGCACGGGTGGTCGCCCAGCGGGGCGGGCTCGCCGGCGCACCCGACCTGGAGATCGGGGGCTTCCCCTTCCTGACCCAGGCGGTCGGCGGGCGCTACGAGGACGTGCGGGTCTCCCTGACCGGCGCCGACCTGGGGCAGCCCGAGGGCACCGGCGTCGACGTCTCGCTGCGAGGTGTCGAGGTGGCGCTGTCCGACGTCCTGTCCGGATCGGTGCAGCAGGTGCCGGTCGAGCGGGTCGACGGGACCGCGACGCTGTCCTACGCGCTGCTCGCCGCCCAGCTGGGCCCGGGGACCACCGTGACCCGCGACGGCGCCGGGCTGCGCGTGCAGCGCACCGTCGAGGTCGCCGGCGTGAGCGTCCCGCTCGCCGCGACCGGCACGGTGTCGCTCGACGGCGACACCGTGCTGGTGGACGTCGAGGACGCCTCCGGCGCGGGCGTCGACGTGCCGGACTTCCTCGTCGACCGGGTCAGCGACGCCCTCGACGTGCGCTACGTCATCCCGTCACTGCCCTTCGGCCTGCAGGTCACCGGGGTCACGCCGGCGGACGACGGCCTGCGCGTCGCCGTCGGGGCGACCGACACGGTGCTCAGCGGCTGACCCGCCCTCCGGTTCCCCCGGACCGGCGAGCCGGAACAGCCGGTGGCCGGGCCCGGTTGTCCCCGGGGTGGACCCGATCGGAGCCGCCGTGCTGGCCGTCGCCCTCGCGCTGACGGCCGTCGCGGCCCGGGAGCTGCGGAGGAGGAACGGCGCGGTGCGCGGACCCGACAGCGGGCAGGAGCGGACGACGACGGCCGTGCTCGAGGGCCTGGGGGTGCGCCCCGGCGACGCCGACCTGACCGTCGTCCAGTTCTCGACGGCGTTCTGCGGGCCGTGCCGCGCGACCCGGCTCCGGTTGCAGCAGCTGCAGGCCACGCGGCCGGGGCTGGCGCACGTCGACGTCGACGCAGAGAGCCACCTCGACGCCGTCCGGGAGCTCGACGTCCGCCGGACCCCGACGCTGTTCTACCTGGACCGCGACGGCCGCCTGCTCGGCCGCAGCAGCGGCGCCCCGCGACCCGCCGAGCTCACCGCCCTGGTCGAGGCGCACGCGTCCCCTGCCGGTGCCCGGGACGGGCGGGGCGTGTGATCCGTTACCCTTCCGCCGTGGGCATCCTGCTGACCAGCCGTCGCACAGTGGACCTGTGCCGCGTCGGCAGCTGCCTGTGTCCGGCCTCCTAGGACGAGCCCGGTCTCGTCCAGACGCGCCCTGACCGCCGTCCGGAAGCCCTCTGCACCCATGCCCCCTGCACACCCCCCGCCCGGGCGACTCGTCGACGTCCGTGGTCCGCGCTCCGCCGCGTGGGTCACCAGCGCCGTCCTCGCCGTCGCCCTGCTGACCGGCAGCGGCCTGCTGGTGGCCGCCCAGGCCGCCGTCTTCGCCGTCGGCGCCCTCGCCGGTCTGCGGTATGCGCCCTACGGGGTGCTGTTCCGCCTCCTCGTCGCCCCGCGGCTGGGGCGGGTCCGCGAGCGGGAACCCGAGGCGCCGGCGCGCTTCGCCCAGCTCGTCGGCCTGGTCTTCGCCGTCGTGGGCGCCGCCGGGTACCTCTCCGGGGCGCCGCTGGTCGGCGCCGTCGCGACCGGCCTCGCGCTGGTGGCGGCCCTGCTCAACGCGGCCACCGGCTTCTGCCTCGGCTGTGAGCTGTACCTGACCGTCCGCCGGGTCCGTCCCGCGCGCACCGCCTGACCGACCGCACACCCACCACAGGAGGGAACACCCCCCATGAGCCGCAACGACGTGCTCGTCTCCGCCGACTGGGCCCAGGAGCACATCGGCGCCCCCGGCATCGTCTTCGTCGAGGTCGACGAGGACACCAGCGCCTACGACAAGGGCCACATCGAGGGCGCCGTCAAGCTCGACTGGCGCACCGATCTGCAGGACCCGCTGCGCCGGGACTTCGTCGACCGCGAGCAGTTCGAGAAGCTGCTGTCCGAGCGCGGCATCAGCAATGACGACACCGTCGTCCTCTACGGCGGCAACAACAACTGGTTCGCCGCCTACGCGTACTGGTACTTCAAGCTCTACGGCCACCAGGCGGTCAAGCTGATCGACGGCGGCCGCAAGAAGTGGGAGCTCGACAGCCGCCCGCTGTCCACCGGGACCGTCTCCCGCCCGGCGACGCAGTACAAGGCCGCCGAGCCCGACACCTCGATCCGCGCCTTCCGCGACGAGGTCGTCGCCGCGATCGGCGAGAAGAACCTGGTCGACGTCCGCTCGCCCGACGAGTTCGCCGGCAAGCTGGTCGCCCCGGCGCACCTGCCGCAGGAGGGTGCGCAGCGCCCCGGCCACATCCCGACTGCGGTGAACGTGCCGTGGAGCAAGGCGGCCAACGAGGACGGCACGTTCAAGAGCGACGAGGAGCTGGCCAAGCTCTACGCCGAGGCGGGCCTGGACACCTCGAAGGACACCATCGCCTACTGCCGGATCGGGGAGCGCTCGAGCCACACCTGGTTCGTGCTGCGCGAGCTGCTCGGCCACCAGAACGTCAAGAACTACGACGGCTCCTGGACCGAGTACGGCTCCCTCGTCGGCGTCCCGATCGCGAAGGGGGCCTGAGCATGTGCGGCGCCCCGAAGCAGGGCGGCGCGCTGGCCGGCGTGGACCTGAGCACCCAGACGGTCATCCAGGGCCAGGTCTGGCACGACGGCGCGCCCGTCGCCGGTGCCTACGTGCGGCTGCTCGACGCCACCGACGAGTTCACCGCCGAGGTGGTGACCAGCCCGGAGGGTGAGTTCCGCTTCTTCGCCGCCCCGGGGGACTGGAAGCTGCGGACGCTGGCCCCGGTGGGCAGGGGCGAGCGCGTGCTCACCGCTGACGTCGGCCTCAACGAGACCACCGTCGCCATCGCCTGACACCGATGACCAGGTGACCTGATCGCCAGGGGTCCTGGCTCGCCCTCGACGCCGAGCCAGGACCCCGCACGGTGAGCCAGGACGCCGTCCGCAGCGCCCGCTTCCCTCCTCGGGGGGGGCGGGCGCTGTGCTGTCCTGGCGCCGTGCGCGTCGCGGTCCTCGGCAGCGGGCAGGTGGGCCGGGCACTCGCCCGGGGGTGGACGGCGCACGGCCACGGCGGCATCGAGGCCAGCCGGTGGCTCGAGGCCATGTGCATGGCCTGGGTCGTCCACGGAGCGCGCACGGGCACCTGGGGGCACGCCTTCGAGCTGCTGCGCTGACGGCCCCGCCTCAGTCGACGCCGGGCGGCAGGCGGTTGGGACCCGCCTCGGGCGGCCGGGGACGGTCCTCCGGATGGCCCCGGACGGCGACGATCGCGACGTCGTCGGCGCCGGGCTCGGGCAGCATCCGCGCCAGCAGGGTGTCGCAGAGCTCCTCCAGGGGTGTCGTCCCGAGATCGCGCAGCGCCTCCTGCAGCGCGGCCAGGCCGGCGTCCAGGTCGGTGTCCCGCCGCTCGACCAGGCCGTCGGTGACCAACAGCAGCGTGGCGCCGACCCCGAGCTCGACGGTGTGGTCGGCGCGCGGAGCGTCGGCGTCCACGCCGAGCATCAGGTCGGGGCGGGTCTCCAGCAGCGTCGTGGTGCCGTCGGGGGCCAGCAGCACCGGCGGGAGGTGGCCGGCGTTGCTCCACCGCAGCACGCGCGTGCCGGCGACGGGCACGTCCGGGTGGCGCTCGATGCGGGCAAGCACCACGGTCGCCATCGTGCTGACGGCCAGCCCGCGGGCGACGTGCTCGGTGCGGGACAGCGTCGCCGACGGTGGCTCGTCGTTGTCGTAGGCGAGCGCGCGCAGCAGTCCGCGCAGCTGGCCCATCGCCGCGGCGGCGCCGCTGTCGTGGCCCACGACGTCGCCGATGGCGAGCATCGTCGCGCCGTCGGGCTGGAGGAACGCGTCGTACCAGTCGCCGCCGACCTGCGCCTCGTGGGCGGCGGGGCGGTAGCGCACGGCGACCTGCAGGTGGTCCGGTTCCGGGGGTGGGGTGAGCAGGGCCTGCTGCAGGCGGTCGGACAGCGCACGCTGCGCGGCGGCGCGCTCGGTCATCCGCTGCAGCTCCGTGGCCTGGCGCCGGGCGGCCAGCCGGTCGGTCAGGTCGCGGAAGGAGACCACCACACCGGTCACCACGCCGTCCTCCACCGTCGGGACGGCGATCAGCTCGACCGGCACGGGGATGCCGTCGCGGTGCCAGAACACCTCGTCGTCGGCGGTGACCGTCCGGCCGGACGTCAGGGCGTGCCAGACCGGGCACTCGTGCTTCGGGTACGGCGAGCCGTCGGGCCGGCGGCCGTGGATCACCGCGTGCTGGTCGCGGCCCAGCTGCTCCTCCGCCGCCAGGCCGGTGATGCGCACCGCCGCGGGGTTGACGAACTCGACGCGGCCGTCGGCGTCCAGGCCGTAGATGCCGTCGGCGACGTTGGCCAGCACGCGCTCGTAGCGGGCGAGGGTCCGCGAGAGCAGGGTCTCCACGTCCGAGCGGAGCGCGCCGCCCCCGCCGTTCTCACGCACACCCACAGTCCCGCCACCTCCTCCGCGTCCCGACCGGCACCGGTCCGGTACGCCAGCCTGCCCCATCGCGGACCGAGCTCAACCGTGACCTCGGCGACCGGCGCCGTCCTCCCCGCGGACGCCCGCCGGCAGGACGGCGACGAGGGCCAGGACAACGGCCGTCGCGAGCAGCGCGCCCCCGCCGCGGAACGCCGCGGCCACCGCCGCCGAGCGCAGGTCCGGCGCGCCGCCGATCGCGCTCAGCCCGCCGGCGAGACCGGCGACGGCGACGACCGCCCAGGGCAGCCACCACCGCGGCCGGGTCGGCGCCGGGACGGCGGGCGTGCGCCGCCACCACCGCGCCAGCCAGGCCAGCAGGACGAGGCCGCCCACGACGCCGAGCGCGTAGTCCAGCCAGCGGAGGCCGGGCAGCGGCCCCCACGCCCGCGCCAGGACTGGGAGGTGCTCGGCGCCCCAGCGGCCGGGGTGGGTGAACTCGTCGATGAGCACGTGGATGCCGGCGCCGACGGCCAGGGCGAGCAGGACCAGACCCGCAGCGCGGGCCGACCGCAGCCGCCGGCGGAGGCCGATCGGCACGCCGGCGAGCCGACCGCGCAGGCCCGCCGGTGCCGCGGACAACGCCGCGGGGGCCAGCAGCGCGTGCCACAGCGCCCAGGCCAGCCCGCCGAGCAACACGTCCACGGTGACGACCGCGAGGGCGGTGTGCGTCGGCCACGACAGCGTCAGCGGCAGGTAGAAGGGGATGTCGGGCGCGATGCTGCCGGCGACGAGGGCCGAGGCGGGTAGCGGCGTCCGCAGGAGCGGCAGCACCGCCGCCGGGTGGCTGCCGGTGAAGGGCACCTCAGAACCCGAGGAGCCCGGCGAGCTCGCCCATGGCGACGTCGAAGTACTCGTCGGTGTCCGCGACGGTTCCGGCGAGGTGGCCGAAGAGCTCGAAGCTGACCGTGCCGTACACCGAGCTCCAGGCGAGCAGCGCGCGCAGCCGGACGGTGTCGTCGATCGCGGGGTGCTCCCCGCCGAGGACGGCCGCCGCCTCGTCGCTCACCAGCTTCGGGTCGCGGGCGACGCCCACCGCCTCGGGCAGAGCGCCGCTGCGGGCCGCGTCGCCGAGGATGCGCCCCAGGACCACGCCGACCCGCGCGGCGGCGGGCACCGTGTCGCGGGGGGCCGCGTAGCCGGGGACCGGTGAGCCGTAGAGCAGCGCGTACTCGTGCGGGTGCGCCAGGGCCCACGACCGGACGGCGCGGCACACCGCCAGCCACCGCTCCCGAGGCGGGGCGGTGGGGTCGTCGGCCGCTTCCGCGGCGGCGCCCAGGGCGTCGTACCCGTCGATGATCAGGCGGGTCAGCAGGTCGTCGCGGCTGGGGAAGTAGCGGTACACGGCCGACGAGGCCATGCCCATCTCCCGCGCCACCGCTCGCAGCGAGAGACCGGCCGCGCCGACCTCGGCGAGCTGCCGGCGCGCGGCCGCGGTGATCTCGGCGGTCAGCGCGGTGCGGACGCGTTCGCGCACGGTGGAGGGCACGCCCCCGATGGTCTCTGGTGTGATCAGTGCGCGCAACCGAGAGCGCTGCTCTTGACGCCGGTCGACCCCTTCTGCGAGCGTCGTCCGCAACCGAGAGCGGTGCTCTCGGTCCGATCTCCGAGGAGGATCCATGGCACTGCACGTGATCGTCGGCAAGGGTCCGGTCGGGACGACGACCGCCGAGCTGCTCGCCACCCAGGGCCACCGCGTGCGGGTGCTCTCGCGCAGCGGTGGGACGTCGACCGGCGCCGTTGAGCACCGGCAGGTCAACGCCGCCGACCCCGACGCCCTGACCGCGGCCGTCCGGGGAGCCGCCGCCGTCTACAACGCCGTCAACCCGACCTACCACCGGTGGCCCGCCGACTGGCCGCCCGTCGCGGCGGCCCTGCTCACCGCGGCCCAGCGGACCGGTGCCGTCCTCGTGACGATGTCCAACCTCTACGGCTACGGGCGCCCGTCGGGGCCGATGACCCCCGAGACGCCGCTGGCCGCCGTCGACGTCAAGGGCCGGGTGCGGATCCGCATGTGGGCCGACGCTCTGGCGGCGCACGAGGCGGGCCGCGTGCGGGTCACCGAGGCTCGGGCCGCGGACTTCGTCGGCCCCCAGGTACCGGCCGCGCACTCCCACCTGACCCGCCAGCTCCCGGCCCTGCGCGCAGGGCGGCGGGCCTGGGTGGTCGGCGACCCCGACGCCACGCGCAGCTGGGCGTACCTGCCCGACGTCGCGGCGACGCTGGTGACCCTCGGCACGGACGAACGGGCACTCGGCCGCGCTGGCACGTGCCGAGCGCTCCGCCACGCTCCCAGCGGCAGGCGCTGACCGACCTGGCGGAGGCCCTCGCTGCGCCGCCTGCCCGGGTGAGCCCGATCCCCTGGTCGGTCCTCCGCGGGATCGGGCTGGTGTCGCCGATGATGCGGGAGGTCGTCGATGTCCGGCACCAGTTCGACCGGGAGTTCGTGATCGACGCCAGCGCCACCACCGCGACGTTGGGGCTGACCGCCACGCCGTGGGAGGAGATCGTGCGGGCGACCGTGGGGGCGGTGCCGGCGACCGCCTGAGCCCGTCCGCGGGTGCGGTCCTACGGTGGAGCGCATGATCTCTGCGTGGGTCCTCGTCGCCCTGGCGTCGCTCGCGGCGCTCGGCTGCGGGTACGGCGCCGCCCGGCTCGCCCGCCGTCCGCGGGAGGGGCGCCGATGAGCGGCGACACCGAGCTGCCGGTCGCGGACACCGTCGACGTCCGCTCCGGCCCGGAGGTCTCCGAGGAGTTGCTCGCCGTCCTGCCGCTGCTCGGCGAGTGGCACGGCGAGGGGCAGGCCGCCGGGCCCGGCGGCGACCACCGCTTCGGCCAGTGGATCCGGTTCAGCCACGACGGCCGCGGCTTCCTGGCCTACGACTCGCGCACCTGGCGGCTGACCGACGACGGCACGGTCGTGGGTCCGGCGGTCCGGGAGTCCGGCTTCTTGCGGCCACGCGGCGGGGACGACGTCGAGCTGCTGGTCACCAGCCCCGACGGGCTCGTCGAGCTGTACGTCGGCCGGGCCCGGACGACGACCAGCTGGGAGCTGACCAGCGACGTCCTCGCCCGGACGCCGGACGCCCCCGACGTGGCCCGCGCCGTGCGGCTCTACGGCATCGTCAAGGGCGCGCTCATGTACGCCATCGACCGCGCCGCCGGCGACGGGCCGCTGCGGCCCACCATGTCCGCCCGCCTTGAGCGGCTCCGGTGAGCACCCCGCCCGACTCGTCCGCCCACCCCGCCACCCCCCGCCGGGTCGCCGACCGGTACGTCGACGCGGTCTGCGACCTCGACCCGATCGTGGCCACGGCGCTGGGCACCCGACCCGGCGACGACCGGCTGCCCGACCCCAGCCCCGCCGGGCTGGAGGCCGAGGCGCAGCTGGCCCGCGACACGCGCGCCGAACTGGACCGCGTCCTGGCGGCCGACCCGTCCCTGGACGACGACCCGGTCGAGCGGCGCTGCGCCCGGCTGCTGCGCGAGCGGCTGGGCGCCGAGCTCCACGTGCACGAGGCCGGTGAGGGGCTGCGGGCGCTGTCCAACCTGTTCAGCCCGGTGCACTCGATCCGCCAGGTGTTCCTGCTCATGCCGACGGCGTCCGACGACGACTGGTCGGTCGTCGCCCGCCGGATGGCGCGGGTGCCCGAGGCCTACCGCGGCTTCCGGGCGTCGCTCGAGGAGGGCGCCCGGCGCGGCCTGCTCGTCGCGCCGCGCCAGGTGTCGACCGTGGTGGAGCAGCTCGGCGAGTGGCTGGCCGGGCCGTTCTTCGGCGGGTTCGCCGCCCGGGGTCCGGACGCGCTCCGCGGCGAGCTGGACGCCGCCGCGCAGGCCGCCGACGGCGCGGTCGCCGAGGTGCGCGACTTCCTCCGCGACGCGTACCTGCCGAAGGCCGAGGGGACGCCGGACGCCGTCGGCCGCGACCGCTACGCGCTGGCCGCCCGCCGCTGGACCGGCTCGGACCTGGGCGCCGGGGCCGGGCTCGAGGACGCCTACGCCTGGGGGTGGGGTGAGCACCGGCGGATCCTCGCCGAGCAGCGGGCCGAGGCCGAGCGGGTGGTGCCCGGCGCCACGCCGATGGAGGCGATGCGCTGGCTGGACGTGCACGGCCCCGCGGTCGACGGCGTCGAGGCCATCCGCGAGCGGCTGCAGGCGATGATGGACGAGGCGATCGAGGCCCTGGACGGCGTCCACTTCGACCTCGCCGAGCCGGTCCGCCAGGTGGAGGCCATGATCGCGCCGCCCGGCAGCGCCGCCGCGCCGTACTACACCCGGCCCGCCCAGGACTTCTCGCGCCCGGGCCGCACCTGGCTGCCGACGCTGGGCCGGGAGCGCTTCCCGCTCTGGGACCTGACCTCGATCTGGTACCACGAGGGCGTTCCGGGCCACCACCTGCAGCTGGCCCAGTGGGCGTACGTCTCGGGGCAGCTGTCGACCTACCAGACGTCGTTGGGCTCGGTCGGCGCGAACGTCGAGGGCTGGGCGCTGTACGCCGAGCGGCTCATGGACGAGCTCGGCTACTTCGCCGACCCGGGGACGCGCCTGGGCTTCCTCGACGCCCAGCAGCTGCGGGCGGTGCGGGTCGTCATCGACATCGGCATGCACCTGGAGCTGCCCGTCCCGGACGACGCCGACGGCGTCCTCGCGGGCTCCCGCGGCCGGCCGTGGACGCCGGAGCTGGCGCGGGCCTTCCTGGGGGAGCACAGCGGCGCGACCCCGGCCTTCCTCGACAGCGAGCTGGTCCGCTACCTCGGGCTGCCGGGGCAGGCGATCAGCTACAAGCTGGGGGAGCGCGCGTGGCTCGAGGGCCGCGCGGCGGCGGAGCGGGCGCGCGGCGGGTCCTTCGACCGCAAGGCGTGGCACATGGCCGCGCTGTCGCAGGGCTCGCTGGGGCTGGACGACCTGGCCGCGGAGCTCGCCGTCCTCTAGAAGCGGGTCGGGGCGGGGTTGACCGGGTCGGTGTCGTGGCCGACCGGGTCGTCCGGGGCGGCCGGGTGCGCCTCCAGCAGGGAGCCGAGGACGTCGTCGACCGCGCCGGCCGGCCCGCCGACGTAGGTGCTCATCAGGGCCGGGTCGGTGGCCACGAGCCACGCGCGGTCGGCGGGCCACCACACCGCCGCGCTCTGCTCCTGCGGCTCGGGGGCGAAGTTGGCCGCGGCCAGCGTGACCGGGCCGCGGCGCAGCAGCAGGTCGCAGCCGGGCAGCACCAGGTGCGGCCGGTCGCCGTGCGCGTCGTCGCACCAGCCGAACCAGCACTCCTGCGGCGTGGTCGTCCACCGGGCGAGCAGTGTGGCGAGGACGACGGCCACGGAGGCGGGCAGGTGGCCCTCGGCGGGGCTGTCGTTCCAGACGCCGGGCTGGTCCTCCTCGGCCACGTACTCCCACGAGCCGGTGATCGCCGGCCACTGCATGAGCCGGTGCGCCGTGGTGCCGTTGTGCGCCGCGACCTCGTCCCAGCGGACGTCGACGTCCTCGTCCGCCGCGTAGCGGACGGCGGGGTGCAGGACGCGGGCGTAGGCCTCGAAGACCGGGGGGACGAGGGAGGCGACGGTGCGGTCGCGCCGGACGGCGGCGGCGATCCAGGCGCCGGGGGAGACGTCGGTCTCGACGAGGTGGTCGCTGGACATCGCTGACCCTCCCCGGAGAACGGACAACCCCCGGGCTGCTCCGCGGCGCCCGGCCCTCCGAGGAGGGGAGCAGCACGCGGGCCGGCTGGACAAATGCCGGCGGCCCGGGGGTCGGGTGACTGTCCGGTTCTCGCTCGCCGCCGTACGACGGACGGGCGATCTGCCGTCGCTCAGACTGTCGTCTGAACGGGCGGCCCATCTGGACGGCGGCTAGCGGACAGCCACCTCACGAGTCCGATAAGCATGCAAGTTACGGACCACCTCCTCTCTCGTGTACCTCGACGGTACGTCCCATCCGCGGCGGCCTGCAACGCGGAATTTCAGCCGTCGGCGGAACCGTCGGTGGCGCGCCCGGGCGGGGCTGTGCCGCCCGGGTCCAGGCGGTGGTCGGCGCGGTCGTCGACCGTCTCCCGCTGGTACACGTCCGGGATGCCGTCCCGGTCGAAGTCGGCTCGCTCGTCCTCGTAGATCCGCTTGTAGCGGCGGTTGCGCAGCCGCAGGACGACGGTGGCGAGCAGCGCGGCCAGCAGGGTGCCGGTCAGGATGCCGACCTTGGCGTGGTCGTAGGTCTCCGTGCCCAGGCCGAAGGCCAGCTCGGTGATGAGCAGCGAGACGGTGAACCCGATGCCACCGAGCAGCGAGAGCCCGAGGACGTCGGGCCAGCCGAGGTGCTCGTCGAGCTGGGCGCGGGTGAAGCGGGAGACCAGCCAGGTCGCGCCGGTGATGCCGATGGCCTTGCCCAGCACCAGTCCGACGGCGATGCCGACGGCGACGCTGTCGGTGACCGACTCGGTCAGCCCCGCGAGCCCGCCGACCGCGACACCGGCGGAGAAGAAGGCGAAGACCGGGACCGCGATGCCGGCCGAGATGGGCCGGATCCGGTGCTCGAAGTGCTCGGCGAGGCCCGGGCCGGCGTCCGGGCCGCCCGCGGCCGCGCTGCGCACCACCGGAACGGTGAACGCCAGCAGCACGCCGGCGACCGTCGCGTGCACGCCGGACTCGTGCATGAACACCCAGGTGAGCGCGGCCAGCGGGAGGAGCAGCCACCAGGACCGGACCCGTCGCTGCACGAGGAGCCCGAAGACCGCCAGCGGGACCAGCGACAGGAGCAGGAACCCGAGGGAGAAGTCGTCGGTGTAGAAGACCGCGATGACGACGATCGCCAGCAGGTCGTCGACCACCGCGAGGGTCAGCAGGAAGGTGCGCAGGGCCGCCGGCAGGTGGGTGCTGATCACGGCGAGGACGGCGAGGGCGAACGCGATGTCGGTGGCCGACGGGATGGCCCAGCCGCGCAGGGCGTCGTCGTCCCGACCCAGGTTGAACAGCACGAACAGCAGCGCGGGCACGGCCATGCCGCCGACCGCCGCGGCGATCGGCAGCGCGGCGCGGCGCGGTTCCCGCAGGTCGCCGGCGACGAACTCCCGCTTGAGCTCCAGGCCGGCGACGAAGAAGAAGATCGCGAGGAGCCCGTCGGCCGCCCAGGTACCCAGCGACAGGTCGAGGTGGAGGGACGCCGGGCCGACCTTCGTGTCGCGCAGGGTCTCGTAGGCCCCGCCCCACGGGGAGTTGGCCCACCCCAGCGCGATCGCCGCGGCGGCCAGCAGCAGCGCCCCGCCGACAGTCTCCTTGCGGAGGATGTCGGCGATCCGGCTGGTCTCGGCCCAGGAGCCTCGGCCGAACAGACGGGCGGTGGAGGTGGACGGCACGAGCAACTCCAGGAGACGGGGTCGGCGAGGACGTTGCCGACCAGACTTCCCGGCGCACCTGTCCCGGGAGCCTACCGGCGACCCGCCGCGGGCACCGTCTGGCGACCCCCGGCTCCGTACAGTGGGCGCCGTGACGCACCGCTCCCCTCCGCCCTCCGGATCCGCCCGGTGAGGCTCGCCGAGCTGGCCGGGCGCCGGGTCGGCGTCTGGGGGTACGGGCGGGAGGGACACGCCGCGGTCCGCGCCGCACGCGCCGCCGGCGCGGCGGGGGTCCTGGTCGTCGACGCCGTCCCCCCGGCGGACCTGCCGCCGGGCGTGCAGGCCGGTACGGACGTCGCCGAGCTGGCCGGCTGCGACGTGGTGTTCCGCTCGCCCGGGATCAGCCCCTACCGCGAGGACGCCCGTGCGCTGGCCGCCCGGACCACCCTCGCATCCGGCACCGGCGTGGCCCTGGTCGAGTTCGCCGCCCGCGGCGTCCCGACGATGTGCGTCACCGGCACCAAGGGCAAGAGCACCACCAGCGCGCTGGCCGCCGCCGTGCTCACCGCGGCCGGCCGCCCCGCGGTGCACGCCGGCAACATCGGCACCCCGCTGCTCGACGTCCTGCTCGACGACGCCGTCGGAGACGGGACCGCGCTGGTCGTCGAGGTGTCCAGCTACCAGGCGGCCGCGGTCGAGGGTTGGTCCGGCTGGGGCGCGGTGACCTCGCTGGCCCCCGAGCACCTGGACTGGCACGGCGACGTCGAGACCTACTACCGCGACAAGCTGCACGTCTTCGCGAACTGTGGACCGGGTTCGGTGGTGGTCGGCGCGCAGGCGCGGCCCGTCGCGGAGCAGCACCTGGACCCTGCGGTGCTGGTCGACCCGGCCGACGTCGTCCCCGAGGCGCGGCTGGCCCGCTTCCCGCTCGAGCGGCTCTCGGGCGCGCACAACGTCGCCAACCTGCACGTCGCGCTGGCCGCGTGCGTGCGGATGGGGGTGGACCTCGACCGGTCCGCCGACGCCGTGCGCGCGGCCGTCGCCGGGTTCCGGGCCCTGCCGCACCGCCTGTCCCCGGTGGCCACGCGGGACGGCGTGACGTTCGTCGACGACACGCTGAGCACCACCCCGGTGTCGGTGCGGGCGGCGATCGACGCCTTCGCCGGTCAGCAGGTCACGCTCATCGCCGGCGGGCAGGACCGCGGGCTGGACTACACCGAGCTGGCCGCGGCGGTCGTCGCCCGCGGCGGGACGGTGCAGGTGCTGACGATCCCGGACACCGGCGCCCGGTTCGCCGCCGACATCCGCGCCGCCGCGGTTGCGGCCGGCGTCGACGCCCCCGTGACCGAGACCGCTTCCCTGGCCGACGCCGTGGCCGAGGCGCTCGCGGGAGCCCGTCCGGGCGGGCTGGTGCTGCTCTCCCCCGGGGCCCCCTCCTACAACCGCTTCCGCAACTACGAGGAGTTGGCACGGACCTATGAGCAGATCCTCCTCGACGCCGGAGCCCGGCGTGTCTGAGCAGGACTCGTCGGCTCCCGGGGGGGGGGGGGGGGGGGGGGGGGGGGGGGGGGGGGGGCGGGGGGGGGGGGGGGGGGGGGGGGGGGGGCGGGCGGGCGGGCGGGGCCGGG
>NZ_JBJGYN010000012.1:0-104407 GCF_054050015.1 Geodermatophilus sp. SYSU D01176
CCCACCCGCCCCCCCGCCACGGACGGCCACCACACACCCACGGAGGGGTTCGAAGTGCTCACTCTCACCCGCAGCGTCGGCGAGACGATCCGCATCGGTGACGACATCGAGGTCCACGTCGTCGAGGTCCGCGGCGGCACCGTCCGCCTCGGTTTCAAGGCCCCGCGGGAGGTGACCATCCACCGCGAGGAGGTCTACCGGCAGATCGCCGAGGCGAACCTGCTCGCGGCGCAGGTCACCGCCGACACGCTCGGCGCGCTGGCCGCCTTCGCCCCCGCGACGGCCGACGCGGGCGGGCCCGGTCCCGCCAAGGAGCCGGTCACGCGGGACCGGCCCGCCGCGGCCGCCCCCGCCGGTCACGGTCAGGTCACGGAGGACCCCGCCGGCTGACACAACTGGCGGGCCAGGGCCCCGGGCCGTTGTGGACACCTGCCGAGCACCGCACAGCCGCGCTCCGGTGACTGATCGACACGGGCAAGACCTGCCGAAGAGATGCCCTGACATTGCGCATCGCACAGCGAGAGTTGTGCCGGTCGCCGGGTCGGTCATGCGCGAGAGTTGCCCCCAAGCACGTCACAGGGGGCGATCACGATGCAGCACAGCGTTACCACCGAGATCGGCGACCAGGTCGCCACGGTCGTCGGCTCCGGCGCGGAGACCGACACCGTCGTCGTGCACGTGCAGCTGCGGCCCCGCCGTGGGTCGACCCGGCGGTGCCTCGCCGCGCTGGCCGAGCTGGCCGGCGCGCACCCCGCGGTGTCCTTCACCCTGACCGGCCTGAGCAAGGACGACCGGGTCGTGCGCGTGACCGTCGGCGTCGAGCTCGGCCCGCGGGCCGCCGTCGCCCGCTTCTCGCCGCAGGCGCAGGCCGCCTACGCGTTCGTCAGCTCGCTCTTCACGACGCTGTACGACCACATGCCGGTCTACGCGGTGGAGCCGGGCGAGGCCGAGCGCGCCGCGGCCGCCGACCTCGTGGCCCGTCTCGAGAGCGCCCAGGTGGTCGAGGTCGTCGTCCCCGCGCCGCGGCAGCCCTCGCCGGCCGAGCGGTAGGAGGCCCTTGTCAAGGGCGGGCCTCTGGACGGGGCCGCCCCCGCCATCCGTCGCGGCCACGTCATCCGCACAGCGCCGTCTTCCCCACAGCGCCGAGGAGTCCCGGTGAACCAGTCCCCTGCCACCTCCGTCGACGACGCCCCCACCACCCGGCAGCGCGAACCGCTGGTGTTCGGCGGCATCCCCGAGGCCGAGGGCTGGGCCCTCGTGCCGATCGCGCCGCGCGACCGCGTGCACTTCCGCGCCGACCGCGAGCTGCCCCTCGAGGGGTTCCGGCGTGACCTGCCCGACGGCGTGACCGTCAGCTACGACGAGGGCGAGGGCCTGTACCGCGTCGACGGCGCCTGCGGCACCGCGCAGGTGCTCGCCGAGTGGATCAAGGCGTGGTGCGCCGGGCGCGGGACGGCGACCGTCGGGCTGCGGGCGGAGACCGACGTGCGCCGCCGGGCGCCGCGCGACCTGCCGCCGGCCTTCCTCGACGACCTGTGCCGGCACTACCTCCCGATCAGCCTCAAGCGGCTGCAGCGGAACATGAGCACCATCCGGCTCCACCTGCCCGACCCCGACGACCTCACCCAGCAGGTCAGCGAGTGGATCCTCAAGGCGGTCGGGCAGTTCGACGAGGGCAAGGGCGTCCCCTTCGGCGCGTTCCTCGCCACCCAGCTGTCGAAGTGGGTGCACGACCTGGGCCGCAACGCCCACGGTCGCACCGCGGCCGACACCGAGAACAAGCAGCAGAAGGCGGTCGCGGCCTTCCTCGCCGAGCACCAGCGCCGGCCCAGCGAGAAGGAGCTGGCCGCCTACATGGGGCAGAGCGTGGCGACGCTGCGGCGCAACTCGCAGACGGTGGCGACGCTCAACGGGCTGCGCAACCTGCAGTCCCTGGACGGCGTCGGCCCGGACGCCACCGAGGTCATGCTCCCGGACACGAGCGAGGCGCCGGACGAGATCATGGGCGAGGCCGAGCAGACGCTGCTGTCGCACGCCCTGACCGCGGCCTGCGCGCCCGACCCCGACGCGCGGCCCGATCAGCGCGCCGGTCAGCCCAACGTCCTGGGCTGGGCCACGTGGTACCTGACCACCTGGGGCGGCCGGACCAAGACGCAGCTGTCGGCCGACCTGGGCACCTCGGTGCGGAACATGAACGTGCACGCCGACCGCGTGGAGCGCGCCCTCAAGCACCGGCTCGCCGAGCTCGCCGACTGACCGGTTCCAGCCCAGCGGGAAACCGTTGCGGTACGGGTCCACCGCCGCGCCGGCCTGCCGATATCTGAGATCGTGAGAGAGCGCAGGGGAGCCCGCCGCCGCCGAGCTGCGGTGCTCGCCCCCGCCGCGGGAGGGGCGCGGTGAGCGCCCTCGCCCCGGGCGGACCCGCGCCCGACGTCCTGGTCCCGCACTGGCTCACCGCGGCCCAGCGCGAGGAGCTGGCGACCGTCGTGCGCGGCGCCCTCGAGGACGCCGAGGTGCACCCGGTGGCCGCCGTCCACCTCGCCGACGTGCTCACCGAGCTGCACGTGGCCGCGGCGCGCGACGCCCTGTGGCCGCGCTCGGCCGCGCGGGTGCGCCGGGTGACCGGCTGGGCGGCCGACGTGCTGCCGGTGCGGCTCTCCTCCCGCGAACTGACCAGCGTGCTGACGCTCACCCACCTCGCGTCGGGCCTGCGCGCCGCGCTGTGCCAGGACCGCCCGTGAGCGGGGGCCTGTTCGCCGGTGCCGGGCTGCTGCAGCGACTGCGCAGCGTGCCGGTCACGGTGGCCGACCTGCGCGGTACGGCGGAGCAGGTGCTGCCCGCGATGGCGACCCGGCGGCTGCGGATCGCCCTCGTCGAGGACCGGGCCGACGGCCCGGTCGTGGTCCTCGAGGAGGACGAGCGGCGGGTGCGCACGCCGCTGCGCGACCTGGCGGAGGACATGACCGACGCCCGCGTCGGCTCGACGCCCGAGGAGCTGGCGGCCGCGCTGACGGCCTGGGTGCTCGGCCGGCCGGTCCCCGACGCGGTGGCCGCCGAGGCCGGCATCGCGGTGCTCGACTGGACCGACCGGACCGAGACCGCGGTCGGCTGGCGCGTCGTGGTCCGCCGCGGGGACCGTACGGTGCCCTGGGCTCCGTCGGCCGACCTGGACCGGCGCGCCGTGGAGCACGTGCGCGCGGCCGCGGGCGAGCGTGCTGCCGTCGTCGGGGGCTCCCTGCGGGTGGAGGGCCCGGTGGCGCTGTGGACGCACCCGGAGGTCCCGGTGCTCGCCTCCGCCGTGCTCGTCGCCCCGCACCTGCTGCTGGACCGGATCGCCGCGGCCGGCCTCGACCTGCAGGACCCGCACGTCGTCGTCACGCCCCACTCTCCGCTGGCCTGTGCCGGTGCGGGCGTGGCCGCACGGCTCGCCGGGGAGACCGGTGAGGCGTGCCAGCGACTGCCCTGGCGGCAGATCGCCCGCCTGCGCTGGATCTGAGGAGGACGGGGCCGCCGGTCCCGGTCCGGGCCGTGGTCGCACGCCTCTCGACCACTGGTGCCGGTCGGTGCGTCTAGAACGGCGGTGGGTCGTCGGCGTGCGAGGTCGACCCCGCCGAGGCGGTGGCCGGCGGGTCGGGTGGCTGGTCGTCGTCGGTGCCGTACGCGGGGGGATGGGTCGTGACCTGGTGGCCGCCGGGCACCGTCCAGCGGATACCGCCGTCGGGCATGGGGGCCATGGCCCAGCCGGGGGCGAGGGTCTTGAGGCGGTGGTGGTGTTCGCAGAGACAGCACAGGTTGCAGGGGCTGGTGGGGCCGCCTCGGTCGTAGGGCACCCGGTGGTCGAGGTCGCACCTGCGGGGCCGGGCGCGGCAGCCGGGGAAGCGGCAGCGCCGGTCCCGGGCACGGACGAAGCGGTCGATCCGGACGTCGGCCCGATAGGCGAGCGTCTGCCCCGGCCGGCCGATCGGGTCGCCTCGGCGGATCGCGGTGGCATCCGTCAGTGCGAGCAGCGCGCCGGTGAGGGGATGGGTGACGGCGATCTGCGGCCGGGCGGCCAGCGTGGTGCCGGTGATCCGTCTGGTGAGCAGGAGGTCGGCCAGCTCTGCGGGTGTGTCCTCGGGATCGGCCGCAGCTCGGTCGCTGCTCGGGGCGTCCGTCGGGCCGTCCCATCGAGGGTCGGCGTGCCCGGCGGCCGCGACCGGGCCGGGGCCTGTCTCGTCCGAGGAGATGGTGCTGTCGGCTGCGTCTGCCGTCACGCTGGTGGGTCTGGGGAGCAGGCCCAGGGCGTAGGCGATCTCCCGGATGACCTCGGCCGGCAGGGGTTCGCCGTCGACCTCGCCGGGCTCGTCACCGCCGAGGAGCGTCGTTGCCGCCGCGGTGATGGTGAGCTGGGCCTGTACCGGCGGCAGGCCGTTCTCGCCGGGCCGGAGGATCAGGTCGGCGAGGCAGTCGGCCATCCGCTGCTGCTTGGTACGCGTGTCCCTCTCCGTGCGACACGCCTCGGCGTACCGCTCCAGCGCGTCGTAGCAGGCCCGTGCGACGGGGCCGGCGTGCGCGAGTGACAGGGTGTCGGTCCCGTCCCTCCCCGGGTAGAGCCGGACCCCGCGCTCCCGCACCGCTGCGGCGGCCCGGCGCAGCGCGGCGTTCGCGTCTGCTCTCAGCACCGCCCGGCGGGTGGCGACCCGCAGCTGGCTGGGTGTCTTCGACCCGACCCGTGCGAGCAGCCGCGCCTCCACCTCCGCGCGCGCCGCCGGGTGGGTGAGCAGCGGCAGCAGTTCGGCGAGCACCTCGGCGTGCTTGCGCCCGATCCGCCCCTCCTCCCATGCGGTCAGGGTTGCCGGGAGCTGCTCGTCCAGCGTCACCGCCAGCACGAGCAGGTCCTGTGCTGCCGAGCCGGTCAGCTGCAGTCGGGTGGCCACCTCGTCGGCCGCCCACTCGCTCACGGTCGTCAGGACCTCCGGCCGCACCGCTCGGGAGGCCGGCGACGCCGCCCCCGGTTCGCCGGGTGCCCGGTCGAAGGAGCCGGCCGGGCGGTGCCGGGCGAACGCGGCCAGCGCCCGCAGTTGCTTCGCTGCCGCTCGACCGGAGGCCCGGTGTGCGGCCACCGCGACGTCCAGCAGCGCGGCGCCGTCCTCGATCAACCGACCGAGCACCGTCGGCGCCTGCGCGGTCGTGAGGTCTCGGAAGGACGTCTCCTCGGGCACCACCGTCACCGGTGTGCGGAACCTGTGGCGAGCGCGTGCGGCCGTCTGGTCGAGCACCACGCGGAGCAGTCGCGACTCGACCAGCGAGTCGCCTCCCTGCATCCACCGGCGTCCGTACACGTGTTCGATCGTAGTAGTGCCGCGCGGCTCTGACCAGCGGAGACGTTCCCTGTGGACAACCGCCGTCGTGCCGCTGCGCATGGTGCCACCGGGGCTGATCGGACCCGGGGGAGACATCGACTCGAGCACGACGTCGACGCGAGGGACGGCTGCGGTCCCGAGTGGCGAGGGGCAGCCCTGCGTCATGCCAGGTGGCCGAACTCCCAGTGCCAGGGTTCCGGCTTCTCGCCGCCCTGCCGCGCCCAGTCCGGCTGCACGAAGCCGAACCGGCCGGCGTTGGCCGCCATCCACGCCGACTGCGCGGTGCCGGCGGTGTTGATGCCGCCGCAGAGGTCGACGGCCAGCGCCCACCCGTGGTTCGACGTCCCCGGCACCGCGGCGAGTGCCGGCTTGGCGCGGAAGGCGGTGACCTGCGCACGGAGCGACCGGTAGGAGTCCGTGATGCACAGCGGGCTGCTGAAGGCGGCGCGGTAGGCGTCGGCCAGGGCCGTGTAGCCGGCCGCGGCGTCGCAGCGCAGGGCGTGGCCACGGCCGATCGAGCAGAGGGCGGTCGTCGGGATGCTCCCGTTCGACCAGCCACCCCACGCGGGGCTGACCGGGCCGACCGGCGCGGGCGGTGCGCCGCAGGGCCCGCGACCGGCGGTGCCGGGGGGCAGCGCGGCGTTCGGCTGCGCGGGAGAGGGGAGCGGAACCCGCACGGCGGCGGCAGCGTCGGTCATGGGGCGGACGCCGACCTGGTAGCCGGCGGCCGACGCGGCCACGACCTGGCCCTCGCCGAGGTAGATCCCGACGTCGCTGCCGCCGTCGGCGAACACCAGGTCACCGATCTGCAGCTGCGCCAGCGGGACGGCGGCGCCGCGGGTCCACTGGTCGACCGCGACGGTCGGGATCCCGTATCCCCCGAGCAGCCACGCGGTGGCGGCCAGGCCGCCGCAGTCGTAGGCCTCCGGGCCGGTCCCGCCGGGCACGTAGGGCTTGCCGAGCTGGGCCAGCGCGGCGCTCACCGCGGCGACCGTCTCGGCCGGGAGCACGGTGACCGGGCGGTTGCCGGCCACGGCCCAGGCGATGCCGGGGATCGGCTGCCCGGCGCCGTCCAGCGCGGGGGACAGCCCGGCCGGCAGGGCCGCGGGGTCGGTCAGGGCGGCCGCGGGCGGCGATTCGATGCCGGCGAGGGTCAGCACGGCGAGGTGGTCCTGCCAGCGGCGCAGCGCCTGCTGGTTGACCTCCTGCTGCGCTGCGGCGGCCCGGCCCGTGCCCAGGGCGGCGAGCTCGGCGGCCACGTCGGTCCGCAGCCCGCCGACCTCGGCGCGCACCTCGTCGAGGACGGCGCCGGCCTGCTCCTCCACGGTGGCCAGGGCGGCCGCGGCCACCTGCACGCGGCGGGTGGCGAGGGTCAGGGCGACCGCGGCGCGCTCGGCCTGCACGACGTCGACCGCGAGGTCGTCGGCGGCCTGATCGGCGAGCGCCGCCAGGTGGAGGACGTCGGAGGTGGCCCCGGCCGCCCGCACGTCGAGGCGGAGCAGGGGGGTGCGGACCTCGCTCGGGGACCGGTACAGCGCGGCGGCCCCCGTGCCGACCGTCGCGCGCGCGGCGGCCAGCTGCTGCTGCGCGGAGTGCTCGGCGGCGCGGGCGGCCGTCAGCTCGGCCTGCCGCGCGGCGAGGCTCTGCTGCAGGCCGCGGTAGCGGGTCGCGGCGTCGAGCAGCGAGCCCTGAGCGGCGAGGGCCAGGCCGGTCGCGTCGGTCGGCTCGGCGGCGGTGCCGGTCGCCTGGGTGCCCGGGGCCATCAGGCCGGCCAGGACCGGCAGCACCAGCCCGACGGCGGCCAGGGACAGCCGGACCCGCCAGCGGCGGCCGTCGGCAGCGGGCCGGCGGAGGGGGGCGCGACGGGCGGGCGCCTTCGTGCGCCTCCCCTTCCGGACGCGGGTGCCGGTGGCCGGACGGCGGCCCGGGGCCGACGGGCGCCCGGCGGGGGAGCGGCGGGACGCTGCCGCGGCAGCGCCGTCCGGGTCAGCAGCGGCGCGGGCGGCGAGCACGGCGCGCAGCGCCTGCGCCTCCGAGGCGGTGAGCGGCGGGCGGGCGGTGCTGCTGCGCGGCGCGGTGGCCCGCCGGCCGGCGGCGGGACGGGCGGTGGTGCGAGGGACCGTCGTGCGTGGTGCGGGCACTGCGGGTCCCCCGGGCGGTCTCGTCGTACGTGGCCGGCGCCGCGGGTTGCCGCGGTGCGCTCAGGCCTCGTATCGACGGCTCGGGGGAGTCCCCGGAGGGAGGGGGGAGGCGGGCTCACCCCTCCGGGTGAGGGTGATCCGCAGGTGGCACCCGATCGGCGTACACGCCCGCCGATGGCGCGGTGCGCTCGGCCGGGGGCCACCAACCCCCGTGGTGGTGCTCGAGCGGGATCCGCACCTCCTCGCCGTCCTCGGTCGAGACGATGAGCTCCACCCGGGCCACCCGGCGGCCGGTGCCGCCGACGCGGACCGCTCCGCCCGTGGCCAGGGGGACCGGAGGCAGGACCAGCTCGTCCTCGGGGGAGGACTCGGCCATGGGACTCCTTACGGCGCGACGGTGCGGGTGGTGGCGCGGCGTCCATGCTGCCCGAGAACGCCGAGGTCCCGCCGTCCGGGCGGACGACGGGACCCCGAGGTGGTGAGGACCCGCTGCCCCGAGGGGGCAGCGGAGCGGGCTCAGCGCTGGTCGATCGGCACGAACGGGCGCTCCGTGGCCCCGGTGTAGACCTGCCGCGGACGGCCGATCTTGGTGGCCGGGTCGTTGATCATCTCGCGCCACTGGGCGATCCAGCCGGGCAGCCGGCCGAGGGCGAACAGCACGGTGAACATGTGCGTCGGGAAGCCCATCGCCCGGTAGATCAGCCCGGTGTAGAAGTCGACGTTCGGGTAGAGCTTGCGCTCGACGAAGTAGTCGTCGGAGAGCGCGATCTCCTCCAGCTGGCGGGCCAGGTCCAGCAGCTCGTTGTCGCCGCCGAGCTTGTCGAGCACGGTGTCGGCGGTCTGCTTCACGATCGCCGCCCGCGGGTCGTAGTTCTTGTAGACCCGGTGCCCGAAGCCCATGAGCTTGACGCCGGGCTCCTTCTTCTTCACCCGCTCGACGAACGCCGGGATGTCGCCGCCCTCGCGCTGGATCGACTCGAGCATCTCCAGCACCGACTGGTTGGCCCCGCCGTGCAGCGGGCCGAACAGCGCGTTGATGCCGGCCGAGATGGAGGCGAACAGGTTGGCCTGCGAGGAGCCGACCAGGCGCACCGTCGACGTCGAGCAGTTCTGCTCGTGGTCGGCGTGCAGCACGAAGAGCATGTCCAGCGCCGCGGCCAGGTCCGGGTCGACCTCGTAGGGCTCGGCCGGGAAGCCGAACGTCATCCGGAGGAAGTTCTCGGTCAGCCCGAGGGAGTTGTCCGGGTAGAGGAACGGCTGGCCGACGGACTTCTTGTAGGCGTACGCGGCGATCGTCGGCAGCTTGGCCAGCAGGCGCAGCGTCGAGATCTCGACCTGCCGCTCGTCGAACGGGTCCAGCGAGTCCTGGTAGAAGGTCGACAGGGCGCTGACCGCCGAGGAGAGCACCGGCATCGGGTGCGCGTCGCGCGGGAAGCCCTTGAAGAACTGCTTGAGGTCCTCGTGCAGCAGCGTGTGCCGCCGCAGCCGGGAGTCGAAGCCGGCCAGCTGGTCGGCGGTGGGCAGCTCGCCGTAGATCAGCAGGTAGCTGACCTCGACGAAGCTGGCCTTCCCGGCGAGCTGGTCGATCGGGTAGCCGCGGTAGCGCAGGATCCCGGCGTCACCGTCGATGTAGGTGATCGCCGAGGTGCACGACGCGGTGTTGACGAAGCCGATGTCCAGCGCGACCCGTCCGGTCGTCGCCAGCAGCTTGCCTGTGTCCAGTCCGTCCGCTCCCTCCGTGGCCGGGACCACGGGCAGGGGCAGTTCTCCACCGGGATAGCGCAGGGATGCGTCGGGGTTGCCGGCCGCGGGTGCGCTCGCTGTCTCGCTCATCAGCACGGGACGCTACCCAGCTACTGGCGGGTAGGGCCCATACGAGGCGGTCTCCTCACGCGGATGCGGGAACGGCGTGCACCGGGTGACCGCCGTCCGTGCCGGCCGGCGCCGACCACAGCGGCGAGGTCATCAGCCGGGCCAGCCAGTCGAGCACCTCGTCGGTGAACGGCGCGTCGCCCGCCAGTTCCGGGCCGGTGTGGTGCGGGCGCAGGGCGTCCACGCTGATCTCCCCGCAGTCCGCGGCGGTGCGGCCGATGCCGGCGAGCAGCGCGAGCACGGTGGTCTCGGTGCCGGTGCCCTCGAGGTCGTCACCGGGGAGGAAGGGCAGGCTGACGGCGAGCCGGGGGTGGGCGCTGCACAGCTCGAGCAGGCGGCTGGTCCACTCCTCGTGTCGCCCCCACCCGGGCGCCACGCGGACCAGGAACGGCGACTCCGCACCCCGGGAGAGCCCCGCCAGCAGGTCCGCCTCCATCCGGTCGTCGTACAGGGGCCCGAGCCCCCGGGCGATGTGCCGGGGATCGGGGCTGGCGGTCTCCGGGGCCACCGCGCTGAGCACCATGGCGCCGTACCGGTCGTCGGTCGGGGAGTCGCCCAGGTCGTCGACGTCCGTGGCCGGCAGGGCGCGTGCCTTCGCGTAGAGGGACTCCAGCCCGGCGCGCCACGCCGGGCCGTCGTGCACCGCGAGCACCGCGGCACGGGCGTCCGCACCGGCCTGCCGCCGCAGGTCGGCGTCCGCGGCGAGCCGGCGCACGGTCGTGGCGAACTTCTCGGCGGTCGCCACGCGGGGCAGCCCGGCGAGCCCCGGCGACCCCGCCTGCAGGATGGACGCGGGGTCGTCCTCGGAGAGGTCCGCCAGCGCGACGACGGGGAGGCCGAGCACGGCCGCCTCGAGTGCCGACGTCGACGAGTGGGTCGGGTAGGAGTCGAGGTAGACGTCGGCGAGGGCGAAGTACGGAGCCGGGTCCGGCACCTTCCCGACCGGGAACACCCGGCCCGGGTACCGCTTGTCCAGCCGGGACCAGTCCTCGCTCGGCGTGGCGCCGACGAGCACGACGCACAGCTGCGGGGACCAGCGCAGGACCCGCTCGACGACGTCGCGCATGCCGCGTCCCCACGCGGGGGCCATCTTCCAGTCGGCGCTGACGGTCAGGGCCACGACGGCGTCCGGGCGGATCCCGAGCTCCCGGCGGAGCGCGTCGCCGGCCGGCGACGGCAGCTCGTCGACGGGCAGCGGCAGGACGCCGATCCGGTCGGCGGGCACCCCGCGCAGGCCGACGTCGACGGCCCGGGTCTGCGGACGCAGGTCGCACAGCAGGTCGGTACCGGCCACCCCGAGCCAGTACGCGTGGTCGGCGTGGTTCTCGAGCACCACGGGCGGGCGGGGACCGGGCAGGTTGGCGGCCGCGAGCGCGACGGCGTCGTAGGGGTGCACGTGCAGGACGACGAGGTCGGCCCGGTCCATGTGCTGCCGCAGCTGCCGGGCCCGGTCCAGGAGCCCGGTGGCCGTCACCTGCAGCTCGTGCAGCTCACCGCCCGTGGCGCGGACGGAGGCGACCAGCTCGTCGGGCACGGCACCGTGCTGGTTGGTCAGGACGACGTCGCTCGTGCGCTCGTCGCGGGCCATCCAGCGCCACGCCAGGCGGGTGTGCCCACCGGTGGAGTAGGCCTCGGTGAGCACGTGCAGCACCCGCCCCGCACGGCGGTCGCCGTCGACGGTCACCCGCCCGGAGCCCCGGACGGCGTGGACGACGGCGCGCTCGACGCGGGTGTCGCTGAGCAGGCCGACCGGGGCCAGCCAGGCGTAGGTGGCGGCCAGCGTCGCCGTCCGGAGCACGTGCTCGGTGTCGCCCCGGTCGGCGTAGTGCCGGGCCAGCTCGACCAGGAGCTCGTAGTTCCGCCGGTTCGCGGCGAGGACTGCGGGAGCGTGGGCGAGGGGACGGTGCACGGATGGGCCTCCAACGGTCGGGCCGGGGCCACCCCCGTCCACGACGGGGGGTATCGGCAGGGCCCGCCGGGGCCGTGACCCCCGGCCCGGACCGCCCGGGGCTCAGGGGTGGGTCATGGAGAGGACGTCGAGGGCCTCGTCCAGCTGCTGCTCGGTGAGCTTGCCCTGCTCGACGTAGCCGCGCTCCACCACGACCTGGCGGATCGTCTTCTGCTCGGCCAGCGACTGCTTGGCGACCTTCGCGGCCTCCTCGTAGCCGATGTACTTGTTCAGCGGCGTCACGATCGACGGCGAGGACTCCGCGTACACCCGGCACCGGTCGACGTCGGCGACGATCCCGTCGACGCAGCGGTCGGCGAGGATCCGGCTGACGTTGGTCAGCAGCCGGATCGACTCCAGCACGTTGCGGGCCATGAGCGGCAGCGTGACGTTGAGCTCGAAGACGCCGGTGGTGCCGGCGAAGGTGACCGCGGCGTCGTTGCCGATGACCTGGGCGCCCACCTGGATGACCGCCTCCGGGATCACCGGGTTCACCTTGCCGGGCATGATCGAGCTGCCGGGCTGGAGGTCGGGCAGCTGGATCTCGGCCAGGCCGGTGCGCGGGCCGGAGCCCATCCAGCGCAGGTCGTTGGCGATCTTCACCAGGCCGACGGCGATGGTCTTCAGCTGCCCGGAGCCCTCGACCAGGGCATCGCGCGAGCTCTGCGCCTCGAAGTGGTTGCGCGCCTCGGACAGCGGCAGGTCCAGCTCGGCGGCGAGCCGCTCGATGATCGCCGCGGCGAACCCGGGCGGGGTGTTGATGCCCGTGCCGACCGCGGTGCCGCCCAGCGGCAGCTCGCCGATCCGCGGCAGCGAGGCCTGCAGCCGCTCGATGCCGTAGCGCACCGCCGCGGCGTACCCGCCGAACTCCTGGCCCAGGGTGACCGGGGTGGCGTCCATCAGGTGGGTGCGGCCGCTCTTCACGACCTCGGCGAACTCCTCGGCCTTGCGCTCCAGCGAGCCGGCCAGGTGCCCCAGCGCGGGGACGAGGTCGCTGACGATCGCCTTGGTCGCGGCCACGTGGATCGCCGACGGGAAGACGTCGTTGGACGACTGCGAGGCGTTGACGTGGTCGTTGGGGTGCACCGGCGAGCCGAGCGCCTCGGTGGCCAGGGACGCGATCACCTCGTTGGTGTTCATGTTGCTCGACGTCCCCGAGCCGGTCTGGAACACGTCGATGGGGAAGTGCTCGTCCCACGCCCCGCTCGCCACCTCGGCAGCGGCGGTGGAGATGGCGTCGGCGGTCTCCTGCGGCAGCACGCCCAGCGAGGCGTTGACCGCGGCGGCCGCGCCCTTGATCGCGGCCAGCGCGGCGATCAGCTCGCGCTCGATCGGCGTGCCGGAGATCGGGAAGTTCTCGACGGCGCGCTGCGTCTGCGCCCGCCACTTCGCCCACGCGGGGACCCGGACCTCGCCCATGGAGTCGTGCTCGATGCGGTAGTCGGTGCCGTCCTGCTGTGCGGCCTGGGTCTCAGCGGGCATTGCTGCAGCTCCCGGTGTGGTGGTTGGTGACAGTGCTCCGACAGGGACCCTAGATGCCCGCGAGGTGGCGGTCGGGGCGGCTCCGACGTGGGAGCGCCCCGGGCGGGGACGGCGGACCGCGCATGGGACGTCCACCCAGGTCGGAGGAGAGCGCATGTCCCCGCCGCAGCAGCCGTCGGATGCTCTACACGGAGTCCGCGCCGTTCTCGGAGTACGAGCGCCACGCCAGCACCTGCGGCGGCCGCGTCAAGCCGCTGGCCGTGGCCTGCTGCACCGAGCTGGAGTGAGCCCGGCAGCCGACCGGTCCTCGGCACCGGCCGGTTCCGCTACGGTCGGCCGGGTGGAGCCCGACGCCGTCCCCGGCCGGCCGCCGGCCGTGCGCGCCTCGGACGCCGACCGCGAGGCCACGGTGACCCGGCTGCAGCGGGCGGTCGCCGAGGGGCGGATCGACCTGTCGGAGTTCGGCGACCGGGTCGAGGCCGCCTACGCCGCCGGCACGCTCGACGACCTGGCCGCGCTCGTGGCCGACCTGCCGCCCGACGCCCCGCCGCCGGTGCAGATCGTCGGGAAGCGGACGCCGGAGGAGGTCTCCCTCGTCTTCGGCGACATCAGGATCGCCGGGACGGCGGACGCGCCGCGGCGGGCGTCCACCGTATTCGGCGACGTCCGGCTGGACCTGCGCGGGCTGCGCACCGACGCCGACCGGGTCGACACCACGCTGGGCACGGTGTTCGGCGACGTCGACGTGGTGGTCGCCGAGGGGGTGGACACCGAGCTGCAGGGCCGCACGTTCTTCGGCGACCGGAGGACCGAGCTGGCGCCGGTGCCGCGACTGGCCGGCACCCCGCGGATCGTCGTCCACGCGCGCAGCGTGTTCGGCGACCTGCGGTTGCGCAGCCTGGCGCCGGGGGAGTCGGCCAGCCGGTGGCGGGCGCTGGTGGACCGCCTCGCCGCGCGGCACGTGCCGCCCCCTCCACCCCCGGTGCCGCCGGCGCCGCCGCTCAGCTGACCCCGTCGGACCGGTCGAACGGCACCGCGGAGTAGGCGCGCAGCTTCTCCAGCGAGTGCAGGCTGTCGATCAGCCGGATCGTGCCCGACTTCGAGCGCATGACCAGCGACTGCGTGGTGCACCCGCCGGACCGGTACTGCACGCCGCGGAGCAGCTCGCCGTCGGTGATGCCGGTGGCCACGAAGAAGACGTCGCCGCGCACGAGGTCGTCGATCTGCAGCACCCGGTCGAGGTCGTGGCCGGCGTCGAGGGCCTTCTGCCGCTCGTCGTCGTCCTTGGGCCAGAGCCGGCCCTGCAGCGCACCGCCCATGCACTTGAGGGCGCAGGCGGCGATGATCCCCTCCGGCGTGCCGCCGATGCCCATGAGCAGGTCGACGCCGGTGCCCTCGCGGGCCGCGGCGATGGCGCCGGCCACGTCGCCGTCGGTGATGAACTTGATCCGCGCGCCGGCCTCCCGCACCTCGTGCACCAGCTGCTCGTGGCGGGGGCGGTCGAGGATGCAGACGGTGACGTCGCCGGGCGAGATGCGCTTGGCCTTGGCCACCCGGCGGATGTTCTCGGCGACCGGGACGGTGATGTCGACGACGTCGGCCGCAGCCGGGCCGACCGCGATCTTCTCCATGTAGAAGACCGCCGACGGGTCGTACATGGCGCCGCGCGAGGCGACCGCCATGACCGCGATGGCGTTGGGCATGCCCTTGGCCATGAGGGTGGTGCCGTCCACGGGGTCGACCGCGACGTCGCACTCGGGACCGTTGCCGTCGCCGACCTGCTCGCCGTTGAAGAGCATCGGGGCCTGGTCCTTCTCCCCCTCGCCGATGACGACGACGCCCTTCATGCTCACCGTGCCGATGAGCGAGCGCATCGCGTCGACGGCCGCGCCGTCGCCGCCGTTCTTGTCGCCGCGGCCGACCCAGCGGCCGGCGGCCATCGCGCCGGCCTCGGTGACGCGGACCAGTTCCATGGCGAGGTTGCGGTCGGGTGCCGGCCGGTCGGAGCTGAAGCTGCCTCCGCTGTGGGTCGCGGAGCCGTCGGGCAGGGGCAGGGACACGCGGACCTCCTGTGCAAGGACCCCCTCCTCCCCACCCCTCGCAAGCTCGGGGCGGTGCCCTGGAGGGGGCCGCGGACTCTGGGTGGCGGGGCGGGGCGGTGAGTCCTGTCATCCTAGGGGGGTGAGCTCAGCCGGCCCGATCAGTCAGCCTCCCGCGCAGGCACCCTCGTCGGCGGTCGAGCGGGCCAACCGGATGAGCGCGGCCAACATGCTGCGGTCGCTGGTCCCGATCGTGCTGATCTGCCTGGCGCTGGTGGGCTGGATGACGTTCAAGCAGTCCGGGGTCGATCCCGTCCGCGAGGTCGACCCCGCGAGCACCGTGCAGGTGGCCGCCGCCCGCGCCGGGTACCCGGTGGTCGCGCCGGCCGGCCTGCCCGAGGGCTACCGGCCGACCAGCGCCCGCACCGACGCCGGCGGCGCGGACGCCGGCGACCCGGTCACGCTGGAGATCGGCTACCTCACCCCGTCGGCCGAGTACGCCGGCTTCGTGGTCAGCGACGACGCCCGCGCCGACGCGGTCGACGCCGTCCTCGACGGCGCCCAGGAGCAGGGCACCGTCGACCTCGGCGGGCAGACCTGGACGCGGGGGACGACGGAGCGCGGCGAGACGGTGCTCTCCCGCGCGGCCGGCGGCGTCACCGTGCTGGTCACCGGGTCGGCGTCCGACGCGGAGCTGGAGACCGTCGCCGGATCGGTGCGGCCCTACTCCGGCTGATCGCCGGGAGCGGCCTTCGCCAGCCGCTCGCGGGCCCGGTCCAGCCAGTGCTGGCACAGCTCGGCCAGCTGCTCGCCGCGCTCCCAGAGGCCGAGGGACTCCTCGAGGGTCAGCCCGCCGGCCTCCAGCCGCCGCACGACGTCGGCGAGCTCCTCGCGGGCCTGCTCGTAGGTGGTCGTCGGCTGCTCGGTCGGGGTCTCGCTCACGGTTCCCCATCCTCCCTGGCGACCCGCACCGGCAGCCGGCCCCCCGTCACCCGCACCGACAGCCGCTCCCCGTCGGCCACCTCGCCGGGCTCGCGGACCAGCGAGCCGTCGGCCCGCTGTACGACCGCGTAGCCGCGCTGCAGCGTCGCGGCGGGGGAGAGCGCCGCGACCCGGGCGCGCGCGTGCTCCAGGTCGCGCTCGGCCCCCTCCAGCCGGTGGGTCAGGCTGCGCCGGGCGCGGGTGCGCAGCTGCTCGACGTCGTCAGCGCGGCCGTGCAGCAGCCGCTGCGGATCGGCCAGGGCGGGCCGGCTGCGGATGCTCTCCAGCCACCGCTCCTGCTGCTCGAGCCGCGCGCCGACCAGGTGCCGGGCGCGGGCCCGCAGCCCGTCGACGAGCCGGCGCTGCTCGCCGATCTCCGGCACCACCCGGTGCGCGGCGTCGGTGGGGGTGGCCGCCCGGACGTCGGCGGCGTGGTCGACCAGCGTCGTGTCCGTCTCGTGGCCGACGGCGGTCACCACCGGCGTCCGGCAGGCCGCGATCGCGCGCACCAGGCCCTCGTCGGAGAAGGGGAGCAGGTCCTCGACCGAGCCGCCGCCGCGGGCGACGACGATGACCTCGACCTGCGGGTCCCGGTCCAGCCGCTGCAGGCCCTCGATGACCGACGCGGCCGCCATGGGCCCCTGCACCAGGCTGTGGTGGACGGCGAACCGGACGGCCGGCCAGCGGCGGCGGGCGGTCACCAGGACGTCGCGCTCGGCGGCGCTGTCGCGGCCGGTGACCACCCCGACGACGGCGGGGGCGAACGGCAGCGGGCGCTTGCGGGCGGCGTCGAAGAGCCCCTCGGCGGCCAGCAGCCGGCGGATCCGCTCGATGCGGGCGAGCAGCTCGCCCAGGCCGACGGCGCGGATCTCCGTGGCGCGCAGCGAGAAGGACCCGCGGGGGATGTAGTAGTCCGGCCGCGCCCGCACGACGACCCGGGCGCCCTCGGCGAGCTCCAGGCCGGGGCGGTCGGCGACGTCCCGGCTGCAGGTCACCGGGACCGAGAGGTCGGCCGCCGGGTCGCGCAGGGTGAGGAAGACCGTCGCGGCGCCGCGCCGGGACAGCTGGGCCACCTGCCCCTCCACCCAGACCTCGCCGAGCCGGCCGATCCACTCGGCGACCTTGCGGGCCACCGTCCGGACCGGCCAGGGGGCTTCCGGCGTGGAGGGGGCGGTCATGCCCCCAGCCTGCCGGACGGGGACCGGCACCCTCCGGGAGAACCCCCGGCAGGGAGCCCCCGGGCGTCTGCGACACTCCGACCGCAGGGGTGTTCCTGCTGTCGCAGCGGCCGGTCGGTGCCCCGGCTCGGTCGTCGTGAACGAACGGGAGCAGTCCTCGTGATCCCCATCAGCGTGGTCGACGTCCGGGACGCCGAGCCCCTCGTGCTCGAGGTGATCCGGTCCGGCGTCCTCGCCCAGGGCCCCATGGTGCAGCGCCTGGAGGACGCGTTCGCCGACGTGGTGGGCGTCCGCCACGCCGTGGCCGTCAACAACGGGACGACGGCCCTCGTGGCGGCGCTGCAGGTGCTGGACCTCGAGCCCGGCGACGAGGTCGTCACCTCGCCGTTCACCTTCGCCGCCACCCTGAACGCGGTCCTCGAGGCGGGGGCGACCGTGCGGTTCGCCGACATCCGCGAGGAGGACTTCGCCGTCGACCCGGCGCTGGTCGCCGCGCGGGTCGGCGAGCGCACGCGGGTGCTGCTGCCCGTCCACCTCTACGGGCAGACCGCCGACATGGGGCCGATCACGCAGCTGGCCCGGGAGCGCGGCCTGCACGTGGTCGAGGACGCCGCGCAGGCGCACGGCGCCGCGTACGGGGGCCGGGCGGCCGGCTCCTTCGGCACCGGTTGCTTTTCCTTCTACGCGACCAAGAACCTGACCACCGGCGAGGGCGGGATGGTCACCACGGACGACGACGGGGTCGCCGACCGGCTGCGGCTGCTGCGCAACCAGGGCATGCGGCAGCGCTACCGGTACGAGGTCCCCGGTCACAACTGGCGCATGACCGACCTGCAGGCCGCCGTCGGGCTGCCGCAGGTCGGCCGTCTCGGCGAGATCGTCGCCCGGCGCGGGGAGAACGCCCGGCGGCTGTCGGCCGGGCTCGGCGACGTCCCCGGCCTGACGGTGCCGCGGGAGCTGCCGGGCCGGTCGCACGTGTGGCACCAGTACACCGTGCTGCTCGACGGGTCGGTGGACCGCGACCGCGTGGTCGCCGACCTCGCCGCGGCGGGCGTGGGCGCGGGGGTGTACTACCCGCGGACCGCGTTCGGCCACGACTGCTACCGCGACCACCCGCGGGTGGTGGTCGAGGAGGTCCCGGTGGCCGAGTCGGTGGCCCGCCGCTGCCTGTCCCTGCCGGTGCACCAGCACCTCACCGGTGAGCACCTCGACACGATCGTCACGTCGGTGCGGCGGGTGCTGGGCGCCTGAGGGAGCCCCCTACGGCGCCGGCCGGGCGTCGGCGTCCAGCGGGCGGAAGGTCACCGCGCCGTCCTGGACGTGCACGGTGGCCGTCGGGCGCGCGGGGACCCCGGCGACCACGGTGTGCGGCGGGACGTCGCGGGTCACGACCGCGCCGGCGCCGACCACGCTGCGGGCCCCGATGCTGACCCCCATGGTCACGACCGCGCCGGCGCCGATGAAGACGTGGTCGCCGATGCGCACCGGCGCGCGCTCGACCTCCGGGGAGGTCCGCCCGGACACGCACCGGCGGACCGAGGAGTGCGTGTAGATCTGCGCGCCGCTGGAGATGTCGCAGCCCCGGCCGATGGTGAGCCCACCGGAGCCGTCGATGACGGTGAAGGCGCCGATCCAGGTGCCCTCGCCGATGTCGGGCTCGCCCACGACCCACGCGTGCGGGTTCCAGGGGTTGGCCGGCAGGGCGCTGCCGTCGTGCGGGACGGGCGGGCGGGACACGGCCGTCAGTCGATCTCGTTCTCGACCAGGTCCTTCATCCCGGTCGCGAGGTCGATCATCGGCTCCCAGCCCAGGACCTCCCGGGCCCGGGTGGTGTCGGCGGCCCGGCGGGAGACGAGCACGTCGCGCGGGTTGAACTGCGGCTCGACGTTGATGCCGACCGCGCCGATGAGCGTGCGGGCCAGCTCCGCGACCGTGGTGTCGATGCCGGTGCCCACGTTGATCGGCACGTTGGCCCTGTCGGCGTCCACGTCGAGGGCCAGGACGACGGCGCGGGCGACGTCGTGCACGTGCACGAAGTCCATGGACTGCTCGCCCCGGCCGTCGATGACCGGCGGCTCCCCGTTGCGCAGCCGCTTCACGAAGTGGTTGATCACCGAGGTGTAGTAGGCCGTCGGCTTCTGGCCGGGCCCGTAGACGTTGAAGAACCGGAGTGCGATCCAGGTCATCGCCGACCGCCGGGCGTAGAAGCCGAGGAGCTGCTCGCCGTTGAGCTTGGCGATGCAGTACGGGGTGAGCGGGTCGACCGGGCCGTCCTCGGTCATGGGGAGGGTCTCGGGGTCGCCGTAGACCGAGGCGCTGGAGGCGAAGACCACCCGGCGCACCCCGAGGTCGGCCGCCGCCGCGAACACGTTGTTGCCGCCGACGACGTTGATGTCGATGCTCTCGTACGGGTCGGCCTGGCTCTTGTTGACCGACACCGCGGCCAGGTGGACGACGGAGTCGCAGCCCCGCATCGCGTTGTGGACGGCGCCGCCGTAGCGGACGTCCTGCTCGACGAGCTCGACCCGGCCGGTGGCGACCCACGCGGCCACCGTGTCGCGGTCCCCGCGCGACATGTTGTCCAGGATCCGGACCCGGTACCCGCGCTCGAGGAGCATCGGGACGACGTGCGAGCCGATGAAGCCGGCGCCTCCGGTGACGAGGACGGTCGAGGGCATGGTCAGGCTCCTGGAGGGCGCGGCCGGCGGGGTCACCGGGCGGAGGTGACGGCGTCCCGGACCGTCGCGGCCACGCGCTCGACCTGGGACTCCGTGAGGTTCGCGTGCATGGGGATGGCCAGGGAGCGGCGGAACACGTCCGCCGAGACCGGGCACGGGTCGGTCACGCCGTACACCGGCTGCAGGTGGGAGGCGTAGGTGCCGAAGGTGCACTGCACCCCGCGGCCGCGCAGCTCGACGGCGACCCGGTCCCGGTCGACGCCCGGGTCGAGCAGGAGCGCGTAGGTCTGCCAGGAGTGGGTCCGGTCGGCCGCGGTGGAGGGCAGGGTGACCAGGTCGAGGTCGCCGAGCAGCCGCTCGTAGGACTCGGCGACGGCCTGCCGCGCGGCCAGCAGGTCCGGCAGCCGGTCCAGCTGGGCGAGCATGATCGCCGCGGCGATGTCGGAGAGCTTGTAGTTGTGCCCGATCGTCTCGAAGCGGGGGACCGGCAGCCCGGCGGTCCCCTCGCGGGACAGCGCGCCCTCGATGCCGAAGTTGTGGGCCCTGCGGGCGTGCTCGGCGACGTCCGCCCGGTCCGTCGTGAGCGCGCCGCCCTCGCCGGCGGTGATGCCCTTGCGGCCGTGGAAGGAGAAGGCCGCGGCGTCGCCGAAGCTGCCGGCGGGCCGGCCCCGGTAGGTCGCACCCGCGGAGCACGCGGCGTCCTCGACCAGCCACAGGCCCCGCTTCGCGGCGATCGCCTCGAGCTCGGCGTAGTCGGCCGGCTGCCCGAGGGTGTCGACGGCGATGATCCCCACCGTCGCCTCGGTGACGGCCGCCTCGACCGCCTGCGGGTCCACCGTCCACGTGTCGGGGCGGACGTCGGCGAAGACCGGCGTCCCCCCGCCGTAGACCACCGCGTGCCCGGTCGCCGGGAAGGTGTGGTCGGCCACGACCACCTGGTCGCCCGGCCGGAGGCCCAGTGCGGTCGTGGCCAGGTGCAGCGCCGCGGTGCAGTTGTTCACCGGCAGGACGTGCCGGGTGCCGGTGGCGTGCGCGAAGGCCTCCTCGAACCGCCGGCCGGCCGGCCCCTGCCCGGCGAGCCAGCCGGAGCGGAACACCTCGTCGACGGCGCGCAGCTCGGGTTCGCCGATCGTCGGCTGCCCGAGGGCGATGACGTCCCGGGGCTGGACGGACATGGAGCTCCTGTCGGTACGGGTGGCCGGAACGGTCACGGCCGTCCGTGAGCGTACGTGGGGCCGGGCGGCGGCCCGGGGAGCGACGGGGTGGCTGCAGCGTCCTGTGGCTCGCGGGGTGGGCGGGGCTCGGGACGCCGGGGAAGGGGCTCCACGACGACCGGCCCGGCTCCGCCGAGGTGGCGGGGCCGGGCCGGTCCGGGGCGGTGCGCTCCTTCAGGCGCCGCGTGGGGCCAGCGGGCTGTCCTCGACCGCCTGGCGCTCCAGCTTCTCCAGCCGGTTGCGCAACATGCGCAGGTAGGGCTCGCGGGCCCGGGTGGCCTCCTCGTAGGCAACCAGGTCGGCCACGGTGCTCAGCTGGTAGCCGCGCAGCCGGCCGCGCAGCTGGGCGATGGTGAAGTTGTCGTAGCCCTCGACCGGTGCCGCACCGGCCGCCGCGGCGCCCGTGGTGTCCGCGGCCTCGTCGGCGGACGCGGACTCGTCGACGTCGGTGCGGACGCCGGTCGCCGCGGCCACCTCGGTGCCGCCCTCGTCCGTGGCGACCACGGCGTCGGCCGCGGGAGCCGCCACGGCGTCGGCCGCGGGAGCCGCCACGGTGCCGGCCTCGGGGGTCGCCGCGGCGTCCCCGGCGCCGAGCGCGTCGTCGACGGCCGCGCCGGAGGCGGTGACCACCTCCTCGCCGCGGCCGGTGGCGTCGCGGTCGTCCCCGGCGGCAGTGCCCTCCGTGGAGGGGCGGGTGTCGGCCTCGCTGGCCTCGGTGCCGAGCGCCTCGTCGACCCGGGTGCCCTGGCGGTCGGCCTGCGCCGGTGCGCCGGGGGTCTCCTCCGCGGGCGCCTCGGGGGCGGCGACGCCCTCGTCGGTCACCGTGCCCTCGACGGTCGCGACCTCGCCGTCCGGGGTGATGACGTCGACCTCGCCGGCCACGTCGGGGGCGCCGGCCGCCTCGCCGACCGGGGAGCCGCCAGGGTCGCTGGGCGCCGGCGCCTCGGCCGTGGCCGACGGGTGCACGTCGAACTCGGTCGCGTCGGCGTCCAGCAGGGACGCCGGCGGGGTCGTGGGGCTCTCGGCGATCTCGTCGGTGTCGACGACGCCGGTGTCCCCGGTGCCGCCGTCGACCAGTGCGCTGTCGGGGGCCCCGTCGGCCTCGAGCAGCGCGCTCTCCAGGGCGTCCTCCGTGGAGAGCCCGGGCTCGGCGCGGTCGAGGTCCAGCCCGGCGGCGGCCACCTCGTCGGTGATGTCGGCGAGGGCCTCGACGACCTCCTCGGGCGCCGGCTCGGCGGGCAGGCCGGAGACCTCGTCGTCGATGAGGGCGGCCACCTCCTCGGCGACCTCCTCGTCGTCGACCGGCGCCGACGCCCGGTCGAAGGACGTCGGCTGGTCGAACCCGGCGGGAGCGCGGTCGAAGGCGGAGGTGCGGCCGGCGGCCGGCTCGGGCAGGTCCTCGTCGAAGGTCGCCAGCCCCGGCTCGGCCTCGCCGCGCAACCCGGTGAAGACCTCGTCGCCGCGGGCGACCAGGCCGGCGTAGTGCTGCTGCACCTTCATCGTGGCCTGCATGGCCAGGCCGATCACCCGGACCGGCAGGCCCGGCAGCGTCCGGGGCAGCTGGAGGGTGTCATCGATGACGGTGGCGGCCAGCCCGACCACCGCACGGACGACCTGTGGGATCTCACGCGACATGGCCCCACCCTGCCCCGAATCGACGCGCCCGACACCCCTCTGGTGGCCCCGGGCCCCCGGATGGTGGTACTCGTCTCCTCCCCGGACCGCCGGGCGGCGCCCACCTACCATGGGCCCATGGCTGATCAGCGCGGACGTGTCCTGCTGGCCGATCCCCGGGGCTACTGCGCCGGCGTGGACCGGGCGGTGGTCGCCGTCGAGCGCGCCCTGGAGATCCACGGCGCCCCGGTCTACGTCCGCAAGCAGATCGTCCACAACAAGCACGTGGTGGCGACGCTGGAGCGGCGCGGGGCGGTGTTCGTCGACGAGACCGACGAGGTGCCCGAGGGCTCGGTCGTCGTCTTCAGCGCCCACGGCGTCTCGCCGGCGGTGCACGCCGAGGCCGCGGCGCGGCAGCTCCGGACGATCGACGCGACCTGCCCGCTGGTGACCAAGGTGCACCAGGAGGCGAAGCGGTTCGCCCGCGACGACTACGACATCCTGCTCATCGGCCACCGCGGGCACGAGGAGGTCGAGGGCACCTCCGGCGAGGCGCCCGAGCACATCCAGCTCGTCGACGGTGCCGACGACGTGGCCAGCGTCCAGGTGCGCGACCCGGAGAAGGTCGTGTGGCTGTCGCAGACCACGCTGTCGGTCGACGAGACCCTGGCGACGGTCGACCAGCTGAAGACCCGCTTCCCCGGTCTGCAGTCCCCGCCCAGCGACGACATCTGCTACGCCACGCAGAACCGGCAGCAGGCCGTCAAGCAGATGGCCGGCGAGTGCGACCTGGTCGTCGTCGTCGGGTCGACCAACTCGTCGAACTCGGTGCGGCTGGTCGAGGTGGCGCTGGAGGCCGGCGCCCGCGCCTCGCACCTGGTCGACTTCGCCTCCGAGATCGACCCCGCCTGGCTCGAGGGCGTGGGCACCGTCGGCGTCACCAGCGGTGCGTCGGTGCCCGAGGTGCTGGTGAGCGAGGTGCTCGACTGGCTGGCCGAGCGCGGCTACCCCGACGTGGAGACGGTCAAGGCCGCCGAGGAGCGGCTGGTGTTCGCGCTGCCGCACGAGCTGCGCCCGAAGCGCGCCCAGGAGCCTGCCTGAGCGCCGGGCCCACCAGGCCTGAGACGACGACGGCCCCCTCCCGGTCCCGGGAGGGGGCCGTGCTGTCGAAGGCGTCCTTCAGCGGCGGGCGGCCCAGCGGATCAGCGCGACGACCGCGGCGGCGGCGGTGGCGACCGCCATCGCCGGGAAGCCGCGGATGAGCAGGGCGGCCAGTGCCGTCAGGTTCAGCGGAGCCGACGGCGCCAGCGCGGTGTTGAGCACGGCGACGGCGATGTAGACCAGCGGCGGGGCGACCACCGGGGTGAGCAGGTCGCGGCGGCGCACCAGCAGCGTGGCCACGGCGCTGGCCGCGGTCAGCGCCCCCAGCGTGACCAGGCCGAGGCCGGTGCCGATCCAGGACTCGAGGGCCGCCGCGCCCAGGGTGACGAGGAAGACGGCGAGGACGGCGACCGCGCCGCGCAGCCGGCTGCCGCTCTCGGGCGCCTGCGCGGTCGCGCCCCGGCCGGCCGGACGGCGGGACGCGGCCCGCGGCTCGGGCGGCCGGGGACCGCGGCGGTGGTCGTCGGCGGCGTGCTCCTCGGACCGGTGCAGGTCGCGGGGGTGGTCGTCGCGGACCCGCGGACGGTCGGCGTCGGGGGGGACCGGACGGCTGCGCCCGGCGTCCCGGGAGGGGCGGGCGGGCCGGTCCGGGGAGGGGCGGGGCGGCACCGGGCGATCGTCCCCGCCGCGCGCGGCGCGGGCCATGTCCTCGGGGAACGGCGGCAGCTCGGTCGACCTCAGCCGCGGGGGCGGCGGGGGGACCGGCGGGCGGCCGATGCGCGAGACGTAGTCCGCCGCCTCGGGACGGGCGGAGCGCCGCCCGGTATCGCGCCAGGTGTCGGCCGTGCTCACCGTGGCCATGGCGGACCTCCCGTCCCCTCGTGGCGGACCTCCGCGCGGGGGTCCCTGTCGAGAGCAACGGTAGCCACGGCCGGAGCGGCCGCGAGGGAGGACGGCACCGAAGCGCGCTGTGCAGAACTGCCAAAACGGCAGCTCCGGACGCACACCGGGTGTGACCGGCGGGACGGTTGTGGCGGGACGGTACGGGCGCGACGACGGGGGCGGCCGGGATCGCGCCCGCCGGCCTCACCCGCTCGTGCCGTCGCGCTCCACGGTCGGGGGCCCGTCGTCCTGCGGGGCCAGGCCGGTGCGGCGCGGCAGGTCCCCGGGCAGCGGGAGGTCGGCCGGGCGCAGCGTGCGCACCGTGGCCTCCACCGGCGGCGGCGTGGGCACCGGCGACTCGGCGACCCCGAGGTCGTCGAAGCGGCGGGCGGCCACGAGCACGGACCCCTCGTAGGAGCCGACGGTCTCGTTGTAGCGGGTCAGGGTCGACGACAGCGCCGAGCCCAGGCGGGTCAGGTGGCCGGAGAGGGTGGACAGCCGCGCGTGCAGCCGGCGGCCGACCTCGAGCACCTGGTCGGCGTCGCGGGCCAGCCGCTCCTGCCGCCACGAGTAGGCGACGGTGCGCAGCAGCGCGAGCAGGGTGCTGGGGGTGGCCAGCACGACGTCGCGGGCGAAGCCGTACTCCAGCAGCCCGGGCTCGGCCTCCAGCGCGGTGGTGAGGAACCCGTCGGAGGGCACGAACAGCACCGTGAACGGCGCGGCCGGCCGGAACGCCGTCGGGTAGCGGCGGGCGGCGAGGGCGTCGACGTGGGCCCGCAGCTGGCGGGCGTGCGCGGCGATCCGCTCGGCGCGCACCGCGACGTCCTCGGCCTGCACCGCCTCGATGTAGCCGGTGAACGGCACCTTGGCGTCGACGACCACCTGGCGGCCGTCGGAGAGGGTGACCACCAGGTCCGGCCGGACGCCCGCGCCGGCGTCGTTGGTGGCGGACGGCTGCTCGACGAAGTCGCAGTGCTCGAGCAGCCCGGCGACCTCGACCACCCGGCGCAGCTGGACCTCGCCCCAGCGGCCGCGGACGTGCGGGGTGCGCAGCGCGGTCACCAGCGCGGCGGTCTCCTGCCGGAGCAGCGCCGAGGTCTGCCCCACGGTGCCCATCTGCTCGCGGAGCTCGCCGTGCGCGGTGGCGCGGTCCCGTTCGATGCCGGCCAGCAGCCGGTGGAGGTGGTCCAGCGACTCGTGCACCGGCTCCAGGCCGTCGTCGGCCGGCCGGTTGCGGGAGACCAGCGCGACGACGCCGAGGGTGACGGCGGTGGCCAGGAGCGCGCCGACGAGCAGACCGGTGAGCAGCGAGGCGGCGTCCACCCCGGGGAGCCTGCCGGACGGGTCCGACAGTTGCGGGCCGACACACGGCCGCCCTTCAAGGGCCCGCGCCGAGCGTGCGAGGCGTGGGGGGGAAGGGGGGTCCTTCTTCAGGCGGGCATCGGGGCGTGGGCCGCCTCGTGGTCGAGCAGCCAGCGCTTGACCGGCGTCCCCCAGCGGAAACCGCCGAGCCCGCCGTCGGAGCCCAGCACCCGGTGGCACGGGACGAACAGCGCCGCGGCGTTGCGCGCGCAGGCGTTGGCCGCCGCGCGCACCGCCGCCGGGCGCCCGCAGCGCGCGGCGAAGGCGGCGTAGGTGTCCGGCGTCCCGGCGGGGACGGTGCGCAGCACCTCCCAGGCGTCCTCGAGGAACGGGCCCGAGCGCTGCCGCACCGGGACCTCGTCGATGGCGGTGACGTCGCCGTCCACGAACGCGGTCACGGCGTCGAGGACGGGGAGGTGCTCGACCGGCTCGACCCAGACCGGCCGCAGCGAGCGGTGGACGACGGGGAGGAGGTCGGCGACGTCGGCGGTCCAGCCGCTGGCGAGCACGGCGCCCTCGCGGTCCACGACCACGGTGAACGGCCCCGGCGGGGTGTCGACGGTGGCGGAGCGGGCGGGAAGCGGGGTCATGAGGCGCTCCGATCGGCGGCGACGGGTCGGGTGTGGGCGGTGGGGCGGGTCGACAGGATCGGCACGGCGAGTGCCCACAGGTGCATCACGGCGTAGGACCGCCACGGCCGCCAGCGGGTCGCGGCATCGGTGTCGGAGCTGCCGAGGGTGGCCAGGGAGCGGCGCAGCGCCAGGTCACCGGGCAGCCACACGTCGGGGTCGCCGAGCCCGCGCAGGGCCACCAGTGCGGCGGTCCACGGGCCGATCCCGGGGACGGCGCGCAGTGCCCGGCCGGCCTCGGCGCGGTCGGCACCGGGGTCGAGCGTCACCGCCCCGGACGCCAGCGCCCCGGCCAGCGCGTGCACCGTGCGGCGGCGTGCGCCGGTCAGGCCGACGGCGGTGAGGTCGGCCCCGGCGAGCGCGTCCGGGCGGGGGAAGGCGTGGGTCAGCGTGCCGACCGGCTCGGGCAGCGGCGTGCCCGCGGCCAGCAGCACCCGGGCGGTGAGCGTGCGGGCGCCGGCGAGGGAGACCTGCTGGCCGAGGACGGCGCGCACGGCCAGCTCGTCGGCGTCGGGGGAGGCGGGCACCCGGCGTCCGGGCGCGGCGGCCACCAGCCCGGCCAGTGCCGGGTCCGCGCCGAGGACGCCGTCGACCGCGGCCGGGTCGGCGTCCAGGTCCAGCATCCGGCGGCAGCGGGCCACCGCCGTCCCCAGGTCGCGCAGCGCGCGCAGGTCCAGCCGGGCGGTGACCGCGGAGCCGCCGTCCGGGGCGGGGGACAGGTGCACGACGCCGGGCCCGTGCGGCAGGTCGAGCACGCGGGAGAACGTCGTGCCGTCCCACTCCTCCAGGCCGGGGACGGCGTGCACGCCGAGGAACAGCAGCACCTCGGCGGCCTCGTACGGGGCGCGGGCCGCCAGCCGCAGCGTCAGCCGGCCGGGCGTGCCGGGCGGCCCGGCCGGCGCGGTGCGGCGCAATTCGGTGGGGGCCGCGGCGAAGACCTCGCGGACGGTGTCGTTGAACTGCCGGATGCTGGCGAACCCGGCGGCGAAGGCGGCGTCGGCCATGGGCAGGTCGGTGGTCTCGATGAGCAGTCGGGCGGTCTGGGCGCGCTGCGCCCGGGCCAGCGCGAGCGGACCGAGGCCGAGCTCGCCGACCAGCAGCCGGTGCAGCTGGCGCTCGGAGTAGCCCAGCCGCGCGGCCAGCCCGGGGACGCCGGAGCGCTCGACCTCGCCGTCGCCGATCAGCCGCACGGCCCGGGCGACGACGTCGGCGCGGGTGTCCCACTCCGGCGACCCGGGGACGGCGTCGGGGCGGCAGCGGCGGCAGGCCCGGTAGCCGGCGCCCTGCGCGGCGGCCGCGGTGGAGAAGAAGGTGACGTTGTGCGGCAGCGGCGTGCGGGCCGGGCAGGACGGGCGGCAGTAGATGCCGGTGGTGGCGACGGCGGTGAAGAACCAGCCGTCGAACCGGGCGTCCCGGCTGGCGACCGCGCGGTAGCACCGTTCGGCGTCCAGCGGCGGGGTCACGCGACGAGCATGACAGCCGCGGGGGCGGGGAACTGGCGGTTTCCGGACACTGCCGTGCGCCCGGCACGTCCCGGGTGGGTGCCGCCGCCCCGGCGCGCGCGTCTAGGAGAGCCGGCCGTCCTCGCGGACGACCCGGAGGTGGGGTCCCGTCCGGATGTCGGCGCGGGGGTCCGCCACGGGTGGCAGTCCCACCACCCGGCGGACGCGGTTCTCCGGCACGTCGAGGGCCCGGGCGAGGGCCTCGGCCAGCCGCTCGCTCACCGGCCGGCGGTGCCGGCCGTGGGCCATCCGCTCGATGGTCTGCGCGGCGACCGCCCAGCAGGACCGGCGCGAGGCGTCCTGGGCGTCCCCGCCCAGTTCGAGCAGGCGGCGTCGCACCAGCCGCTGCAGGTCGTCGTCAGCCACTCCGAGAGGTTAGGCCGACGAGGCGCCGCGCGTCAGGGGTCGGCCGTGGGAGGAGCACGCCGGTCACGCGACCACCGACGCCAGCACCTCCCGCGCCCGCTCGCCCGCCAGCAGCACCTCGGGCAGGCCGGCCAGCGCGGCGCGCATCCGCTCGACGCCGCCGAACTGGAAGCCGAGCTGGGTGGGGTAGCAGGCGCAGGCGTCGGCGCGCCGGTGCAGGTCCTGGGGGAGGCGCACCTCAGCGAGCCCGCCGGGCGGCGTGAAGTTGACGTAGCCGGCGCCCTCGGCGATCGCGGCGTAGGCGTAGACCATCGCCGGGGTGATGGCGCGGTCGTCGGCGTCCAGCCCGGCCTCGAAGGCCTCGATCGTCTGCAGCGCGGGCGCCGCCGGGTCCGGCCAGCGCTCGGTGGAGGCCAGGTTGACCAGCACCAGCCCGTCGAGGCGCTGCTCCGCGCGGAAGCGCACCAGGTCGGCCCGGACGGCGTCGACCTGGGCACGGCGGGTCCTGGCGAGCACCACGTTGCCGCCGGTGACGTTGCGGCAGAAGTCCGCGTCCCCGGCCGCCGGCCACGGGGTCACCGAGGACAGGTACGCCCCGGCCTGCTCCAGCTGGTGGTGGTCGAGGACGCCGTGCCGCTCAGCGGCCTTGCGCAGGTCGCCGCCGTCGAGGTCCCAGCCCCGACGACCAGGCCCGTGTAGCCGGCCAGGCCGGTCGCCCCCTCGACGGGGCGGCCCTCGACCTCCAGCCCCGCCAGCGGCAACCCGGTCGCGGCGCCGCCACCGGTGCGGAGCAGCTCCAGCCCCGCCACGGCGGTCGTGGCGACCGCTCCTCCGAGGCCGACCACGGCCATCCCGACCCGACGTGGTCCAGCGGACACGCCGACCCCCTCGCACTCGACGACATCACGCCCGGTCGCCCGTGACACGGGTCACCCGAGCGCTCGCGTCGAACGTGGAATCAGTCCAATGGTGTGGTGGGGTCCAGGTCCGTCCACCGATCGGTGGACGGCGGACCGGCGCATCGGCTGTCCCGCGCAGGCACCGCCGGCGAGCAGGGTTGGGCCATGACGACGACACAGGCGGCACCGGCTCCCGGCACGACGGCGCCGGCGGATCCCCCCGCGGTCCGCGTCCGGGGACTGGTCAAGCGCTACGGCGGGCGAGCCGTGGTCGACGGGGTCGACCTCGACGTCCGCCGCGGCGAGGTCTTCGCGCTGCTCGGCCCGAACGGGGCGGGCAAGACGACGACGGTCGAGGTGCTCGAGGGCGTGCGCCGGCGCGACGGCGGGGAGGTCGTCGTCCTCGGCGAGGACCCGGGCCGCGCCGGGCGGGCCTGGCGCGACCGCATCGGTGTCGTCGCGCAGAGCACCGGCGTCGGCGACGCGCTCACCGTGCGGGAGACCCTCGACCACTTCGCGCGCTACCACGGGGTCGCACAGGACACCGCCGCGCTGGTCGAGGCGGTGGGGCTCACCGAGGTCGTGGGCACGCGGGTGGCGCGGCTGTCCGGCGGCCAGCGGCGCCGGCTGGAGGTGGCCCTCGGCGTCCAGGGCCGGCCCGAGCTGCTGTTCCTCGACGAGCCCACCACCGGCATGGACCCGGTCGCGCGGCGGCAGTTCTGGGAGCTGGTGCGCGGGCTGCAGGCCGGCGGCACCACCGTCGTCCTCACCACCCACTACCTCGACGAGGCCGCCGCGCTGGCCGACCGCGTGGGCGTGCTCGCCGACGGGCGCCTGGTCGACGTCGCGCCGCCGGACGAGCTCGGCGCCACGCTGCGCCGGAGGGCCACCGTCCGCTGGACCGACGAGGGCGTCCCCCGCGAGGTGGTCACCGAGGAGCCGGCCGCGGTCCTGCGCGACCTGCTCGCCGCATACCCGGCCGGCGAGGTGCCCGGCCTGACCGTCACCCGGCCCGGCCTGGACGACGTCTACCTGTCCCTGGTCGGCGCCACACCCGAGGGAGAGACCCGATGACCGCCGTCCTGACCCCCGCTCCCACGCGGCCGGCGCCGCCGTCGGCCCTGTCCATCGGCCTGGCCCGGACGGCGCTGGAGCTGCGGCTGTTCGTCCGCGACCCGGCGCAGGTCGTGTTCTCGTTCGCCTACCCGATCGTGATGCTGGTGATCTTCGCGTCGGTCTTCGCCGGCGAGGACCGGCCGGGCGGGGTGCCGTTCGCCCAGTACTTCCTCGCCGGGATCGCGGCCACCGGGATCATGCTGACCAGCTTCCAGGCGGTGGGGACGGCGCTGGCCGAGGAGCGCGAGCGCGGCGACCTGGCCCGGCTGCAGGTCATCGGCACGCCGCCGCTCGGCTACTTCCTCGGCAAGGCCGGTCAGGTGCTCGTGACGACGGTGCTGCAGCTCACGGTGCTGCTGGCCGTGGCGGCGACCGCCTACGACGTGCCGATGCCCGACGGGGCCGGCCGCTGGCTGACCTTCGCCTGGGTGGCACTCGGCGGCGCGCTGGCGGGCACGGTGCTCGGCATCGCGGTCGCCTCGACGGGCAGCAGCCGCGCGGTGGGCAACGGCATCAGCGCGTTCGCCGTCGTCCTGCAGTTCTTCTCCGGGGTCTTCTTCGTCTTCTCGGAGCTGCCCGCGTGGATGCAGGAGGTGGCGGCGGTCTTCCCGCTGAAGTGGATGGTGCAGGGGATGCGCTCGGTGTTCCTCCCCGACGCCGCGGCCGCCGCGGAGCCCGCCGGCAGCTGGGAGCACGGGATGATCGCCCTCGTGCTCGCGGTGTGGGTGGTCGTCGGTCTCGCGGTCTGCAGCCGCGCGTTCCGCTGGCGCCGGGCGGCATGAGCCTGACCCGCCGGCTGGCCGCCGCCGTCGTCCCGCCCGAGGACGACGGCGGCGAGCCGCTGCCCGAGCGCGGGTGGCGGACCACGGTCGTCGGCGTGCACGTCATCTCCGCCGTCGTCTGGGGCCTGGCGGTGGTCTCCGCGGCGGTGGGGGACGCCGTCGACGGCGCGCGGCGGGCGCCCGCCCTCGCGGTGCTGGCCGCGCTGGCCGTCGCGTACGCCGTCCTCGGCGTGCCGGCCATCAGGGCCGGGGCCCGGTGGAGGGCGGTGGCCTACCTCGTCGTGCTCGTCGCCGCGTTCGGCCTGCTCGGCTGGCTGGCCCCGGGGCTGCTGTTCCTGCTCTTCCTCGCCTACCCGCAGGTCTGGTTCGCCGTCCAGGGCAACCTCACCGGCATCTCGTGGACCCTGCTGCTCGGGCTGGCCAGCGCCGCGGGGCCGGTGCTGCGGGCCACGGCGGAGTCCGGCCGCGACGCCGGCGACGTGGTGCTCGAGACCGGCATCGGCATCGCGTTCAGCCTGGCGCTGGGCGTGTGGATCAGCCGCGTGCTGCGCGAGAGCGCCGAGCGGGCCTCGTTGATCGCGCAGCTGGAGGCCACCCGGTCGGAACTGGCGGCCGCCGAGCGCGAGCGGGGGGTGCTGGCCGAGCGGGAGCGGCTGGCGCAGGAGGTGCACGACACCCTGGCGCAGGGCTACACCTCGATCGTCGTCCTGGCGCAGACCGCCGACGCCCTGCTCCCCGCGGACCCGGAGGCCGCCCGCGAGCGGCTGGCCGTCATCGAGGAGGTGGCCCGGGACAACCTCGCCGAGGCCCGCGCGGTGGTGGCCGCGTTCCGGCCGGTGGCGCTCGACGGGTCCACGCTGGTGGAGGCGCTGCAGCGGCTGGCCGAGCGGTTCGCGCGGGAGACCGGGCTGGCGGTGCGGGTGGACACCGGGGCGCTGGGGGAGGGGCCGGGCCTGCGGCGCGACGAGGAGGTGGTGCTGCTGCGCGGTGCGCAGGAGGCGCTGACCAACGTCCGCCGGCACGCCGGGGCGACGGCGGTGGTGCTGCGGCTGTCGCGGGTCGGCGGGCAGGTGTCGGTGCACGTGGAGGACGACGGCGTGGGCTTCGACCCCACCGCGGTGTCCGTCTCCGGCCTCGAGGGGCTGCGTGACCGGGTGGCGCAGGTCGGCGGTGAGGTCGACGTCGCGTCGCTGCCGGGCGCGGGCACGCGGGTGACCGTGCGGGTGCCGGGCACGTGAGCACGCGGGTGCTGGTGGTCGACGACCACCCGGTGGTGCGGGGCGGCCTGGTCGGCTGGCTCGACGCCCAGCCGGACCTCACCGTGGTCGGCGAGGCCGGCGACGGCCTCGAGGCGCTCGCGCTCGTGGCGTCGCTGGAGCCCGACGTCGTCCTGATGGACCTGCGGATGCCGCGGATGGACGGCGTGACGGCGACCGAGAAGCTGGCGGGCACGCACCCCGGCGTCCGGGTGCTGGTGCTCACCACCTACGACACCGACGCCGACATCGTGCGCGCCGTCGCCGCCGGCGCGACCGGCTACCTGCTCAAGGACGCGCCGCTGCCCCAGCTGGCCGACGCCGTCCGCGCCGCCGCCCGGGGGGAGACGGTGCTCGCCCCACCGGTGGCCGCCCGGCTGGTGTCGCACCTGCGGGCGCCCGCGGTCGAGGCGCCCACCGCGCGGGAGCTGGAGGTGCTGGCCGGGGTGGCGCGCGGGCTGACCAACGCCGAGATCGGCCGCGAGCTGTTCATCGGCGAGGCGACCGTGAAGACCCACCTGCTGCGGGTGTTCGCCAAGCTCGGCGTCGACGACCGCACGCGGGCGGTGATGGTCGCCGTCGAGCGCGGCCTGCTGCCCCCGCCCGGCGGCTGACGGGCGGCCTGCGCGGGCCGGTGGGGGTGTTGACTGGCCGCCTCGACTGCTGGGGCCTCGTCCGTGCCGACCAGGGAGGCGAGTGGCATGCAGGAGTCGCCGGCTGCCGTCGATGCGTGGCGCGCGTTCTGCGACGGCGTCACCCGAGGGGACGTCGACCGGTTCGACGACGTCGTCTCGACCGAGGCGGAGCTCGTGATCGGCACCGCGCCGGGGGAGAACATCACCGACCGTGCCGCGATGCGCTTCGGCTTCGAGACCGAAGGAGTCACGCTCCAGAGCCGGGACGCGCGGGGCTGGGAGGAGGGCACCCTGGGATGGGTGGTCGACGAGCCTCGCTTCGGCTTCCCGGACGGGAGCGGCATGGACTGCCGGGTGACCGCCGTCGTCCGCAGGGAGGACGACAGGTGGCGCATCGTCCACGCGCACTTCTCCGTCGGCGTCCCTGACGACGAAGTGGTCGCGCTGCAGCAGCGGTGGTCCCAGCCGGACTGACCGACGGGCGGCACCGCGATCCGGCCGCCCCGTAGGCTGGACGCCCGTGAGTCTCACCATCGGCATCGTCGGGCTGCCCAACGTCGGCAAGTCGACGCTGTTCAACGCGTTGACCAAGAACGACGTCCTGGCGGCGAACTACCCGTTCGCCACGATCGAGCCCAACGTCGGCGTGGTCGGCGTGCCGGACCCCCGCCTGGGCCGGCTCGCGGAGCTGTTCTCCTCGCAGAAGACGATCCCGGCGACGGTGTCGTTCGTCGACATCGCCGGCATCGTGCGCGGCGCCAGCGAGGGGCAGGGGCTGGGCAACAAGTTCCTCGCCAACATCCGCGAGAGCGACGCGATCTGCCAGGTGATCCGGGTCTTCACCGACCCCGACGTCGTGCACGTCGAGGGCAAGGTCAGCCCCGCCGACGACATCGAGACGATCAACACCGAGCTCGTCCTCGCCGACATGCAGACGCTGGAGAAGGCGATCCCGCGGCTGGAGAAGGAGTCCCGCAAGGACAAGGAGCGGGCGGCGCTGCTGGCCGCCGCCCTCGACGCGCAGAAGGTGCTCGACGAGGGCAAGACGCTGTTCTCTGCCGGTGTCGATCCCGAGCCGCTGCGCGAGCTGACCCTGCTGACCACCAAGCCGTTCCTCTACGTCTTCAACGTCGACGAGGAGGAGCTGGCCAACGACCAGCTCATCGCCGAGCTGCGCGGGCTCGTCGCCCCGGCCGAGGCCATCCTCATGGACGCCAAGATCGAGGCCGAGCTCGCCGAGCTGCCCGAGGACGAGGCCGCCGAGCTGCTCGCCGGCATCGGCCAGGACGAGCCCGGCCTGCACCAGCTGGCCCGCATCGGCTTCGCCACCCTCGGCCTCCAGACCTACCTGACCGCCGGCCCCAAGGAGGCCCGCGCCTGGACCATCCCGGTCGGCGCGACCGCCCCGCAGGCCGCCGGCGTCATCCACACCGACTTCCAGCGCGGCTTCATCAAGGCCGAGATCGTCTCCTTCGACCAGCTGGTCGAGGCGGGCTCGATGGCCGAGGCGAAGGCCCGTGGCTGGGTGCGCATGGAGGGCAAGGACTACGTCATGCAGGACGGCGACGTCGTGGAGTTCCGCTTCAACGTGTGAGCCGCGCCGTGGACCGGTCGCGCGGCGCAGTGAGATGCCGGCGTTGCCGCCGCCGATGATCAGCACCCCGTGACGCTCCACGCCCGCTCCCCGAGGGACAGGCCACGGATGCCCGTCACCGCCGCAGCTCGGCCACCGTGTCCAGCCTGCCCAGCTTGCGCGGGTTGCGCACGGCGTACATGCGGGTGATCCGGGCGTCCTCGACGACGAAGGTGATCGCCGTGTCGAACTCGCCGCCCGGGTCGATCCGCGCGGCGACCGCGCCATTGACCAGCGGCGTGGTGATCTCCACGGGGGGCACCAGCTCGGCGAAGTGGGAGAGGGCCGCGGCGACCCGCTTCCGCCCCGTGATCGGGCGCTTGGCGGCGGGTGCAAGGCCTCCGCCGTCCGCCACTGCGACCACGTCGGGCGCGAGCACGTCCATGAGGCCCTGCAGGTCACCGGCGGTGAGCGCGGCGAGGAACCGCTCCACGACCTGTTGCTGCTCGCTGCGGCTCACGGCCATCCGCGGACGCCTCGCGGCCACGTGCGCTCGCGCCCGGTGTGCGATCTGCCGGACCGCCGCTGCTGACTTGCCGACGGCCGCGGCGATCTCGTCGTACGGCACGTCGAACACCTCGTGCAGCACCAGGACCGCGCGCTCGGTGGGCGCCAGGGTCTCCAGCACGGTCAGCATGGCGATCGAGACGCTCTCGGCCAGTTCGACGTCCTCGGCGACGTCCGGACTGGTCAGCAACGGCTCGGGCAGCCACTCGCCGACGTAGTCCTCGCGGCGGCGGGCCATGGTGCGCAGCCCGGTTGAGCGCCTGGCGGGTCACGATCCGCACCAGGTACGCCCGAGGGTCGCGCACCGCCGTCCGATCCGCGTCCGCCCACCGCAGCCAGGTCTCCTGCACCACGTCGTCGGCGTCGGCGGCCGAGCCGAGCACCTCGTAGGCGACGGTGAACAGCAGGCTGCGGTGGGCGAGGAACGGGTCGTCGGTCATGCCGAGGCGACGTCGTCCGCCGTCCGGACCGCGAGCGGCGGCAGTCCGCAGGACGCCGAGAACTCCTGCGAACGGATGCCGAGCGCGACGTTGCCGCGGGCGCTCGAGTTCATGAAGGCGATCCTGGCGGTCAGCTCGACGAGCGCCGGCGCCCCCAGTTCCTCCAGCAGAGCGGACGACATCTCGTCGGTCACGGCCGGCGGCGTCTGGCTCATCGCCTCGGCATACTGCATCACCCTCCGCTCCAGGGGGGTGAAGGCGGTGGACTGCCGCCACCGTGGCACCTCCCGCGCCTTGGCCTCGTTGAGCCCGCGGTTGTGCGTCATGAAGTAGTGGAGGTCGAGGCAGAAGCTGCACCCGATCGCCCCAGCCGCGGCCATCGCCGCGAACGACGCGAGGTTCGGGTCCAGCCGGTTCCACGAGTCGACCTTGCGACCGAAGGACATCGAGTCCTTGAGCACGGCCGGGTGGTGCCACATCACCGCGGCACCCTCCGGTACCTGGCCGAACACCTTCCGGCTGATCTTCTTCAGCAAGGTCCCGTAGATGCCGGTGATGTTGGTCGGGGGAACCCGCGTGCTGCTCGCCATGTCTCCTCCAGGTGTCTGCTGGTGTCGACATGGAGACACCGGCCGCGACCCGGGTGTGACACCCGCGGCGGGGTCCAGCCGGGGGCAGCCTCGTGCCACCGGAGCACGCGCACGGCAGCCGTTCCGGGCGGGGGACGTTCCTGCGGGAACGTGGACGGCGACGGGGTCAGGCCGCCAGCGGGTGGTGGCAGCGGCCGCCGGCGGTGGCGCAGGCGCCGCACGGCGCCCCCGCCCTGGTCAGGCCACCGTTGCGTCGCAGCGGACCGGCGCCGCCGGCTGCTCGACCACCGGGCGGGGGAAGGGCAGGACGACGGCGTCACGGTCCTCGACCGGTGCGGCCGGCGCGACGGCGGTCGGGACCGAGCGGCCGCTACGGCTGCGCCCGGGTCACGGTCGTCCGGTGGGGCCGTTGTCCGACTTGGTGGGTGGGATGAGCGGGTCCGGCAGCGGCGCGTCCGTCCCGGCGGGCCCGCCCGTGCCCGGCACCGGCGGGGGTGCGGTCACGGTGTCGTCGACCGCCCCGACGTCCACCGTGCCGGTGCGGCTGCTCGGGCGGCCGGATCCACCCCCGGACAGCTTGTCGATGCTGCTCTGCAGCGGAGCCGGGGCGGCGGCCCTCACCTGCTCCAGTGCCTGCTGGACCTCCGGCCGCTCCACGACCTCGGCCGCGGCCTGCTTGATCTGCTCGTACCGGGCCCGTCCGGCGCGCGCGCCGAGCACGTACCCCACCCCGAAGCCGAGCCCCAACGACAACCTGCCCATGAGTCTCCTCCAGCCCTTCTCCAGTCGTTCCCCGGTCTCGGCGGCCACGTGGGGCACCGCCTGGACCGCAGTGCCCGCCGTGAGCGCGGCATGCAGCCCCGTCCGTCCGGCGTGGACGGCGCCCTCGGCGACCCGCGGCACGGCTGCGCCGACCGCGAGGAGGGCTGCGTCGGTGGCCCGCACGGCCGCGTCCGTGCCGGTGCGGGCGGCGCGCCAGGCCGCCTGCCCGGTCGTGGCCAGCAGCGGCGCGAGCCGGGCCGCGGCCACGTCGGTGTAGGTCCTCGCTGCCCGGGCGCCCGCGGACGCTGCTGCCGCCGCCGTACGGCCCGAGGCCTCCAGCACGGGTCCCGCCGCCGCTGCGGCCTGCACGGCCCGAGCGCCGGCGGCGGCTGCGCTGTCGAGGGCACGGCGCGCGGCCGGCCTGGGCGGGGGAGCGCCGCGTCGCAGGAGGCGCTCCCACCCGAACGGCGCCCCCCGGCGCAGGCGCACGGCCGCGACGACGGCTGCCGCCAGGCCCGCGAGCACGGCCACGGCGCCTGCCACCCCGCGACCGCGTCGTGCGGGGGCGCTCGCGAGGGGCTGCCCCACGGCGGCGTCCGGTGCGGGCCCGGTCGGCTCCGGCCCGCTCGGCGCGGTCGGCTGGGGCTCCGTCGGCTGGGGCTCCGTCGGCTCGGGCCCCGTCGGCTGGGCCGTGGTCGACTCGGCGTCGGCGGCCGGCAGCAGGCTGTCCGAGGTGGCCGTCGAGTACTCGATCCCGTAGTGCCGGTAGAGCGCCGCCTCCTGGTCCTGGGACAGCTCGCGCGTGGGACCGAACCGGGGTGCCCCCTCGGCGTCGGCCCGGGTGACCGCGACCTGCACCCGGTCCCCGCTCCCGGTCGCGTCGAGCAGCGGGACCACCACGGTGGCCTCGTCACGTTCGGCGTACAACCACTCCGGCCGCCCGGTCGCCTCGTCGGCCAACAGGGCGGCGCACACGCCGATCTCGGCCCCGTCGCGGTCGACCACCGTCCTGCCGACCCAGTCCCTCGCCGCGTCCCGATCGGGCAGTGTCATTGGTTGCTCCCTGTCGTGAGCGGCCCGGGCGACCGGGCCGCCGCGTCGACGGCCGTCGCCCGCAGCTACCCAGCCGGTGGCGTGCCAACCCGTCCAGCCGCTCCGGGCACCATCCCCGGCCCGCCGCTCACCGCGCCGGCGGTCGTGACGTGCCGGGCCGGGACCGGACCTCAGCCGGGCACGGTGGCGAGGAAGCGCGCCGCCTCCCGCTGCCCCTCCTCGACGAGCCGGCTGATGAACGCGGGGCTGCGGTCGAGCTTGCTGGCGAGGTCGAGGTCGAGGTCCAGGTCGATCTCCCGGACCTCGATGTGCCGGTACGGGTCGCCCAGGCGCTCCGCCCACTCGTTGACCTTCTCGATGAAGCGCAGCTCCTGCTGCAGCGACAGGTTGCCGGCCAGTTCGTTGCGGCGGTCGGCGATGTCGGCGACGGTCTTCGGCTCCCGCGCACGGGCGCGCGGGTTGATCCGGATCACCCAGATCTCCTCCGGGCGGGCGTCGGGGAGCTGGTGCACCGGCGGGTTCTGGCTGAACAGGCCGTCCCAGTAGTAGCTGCCTCCCACGCGCACGGCCCGGAACAGCGGCGGCACGGCGGCCGAGGCCAGGACGGCGTCCAGGGTGATCTCCCGGGCCCGGCTGGAGAACGCCCGGTGCTCGCCGGTGAGGACGTCGACGGCGCCCACCAGCAGGAGCGGTCCGTCCGCACCGTGCTCCTCCTGCAGCCGGGCCACGCGGTCGAAGTCGACGTGCCGGGTCAGCAGCTCGGTGAGCGCGGCCTTCGCGTACTCCGGGTACGCATAGGGGCTGACCAGCGGTGGTGTCACCACCCGGCCCTCCAGCCGGGCCAGGCCGACCAGCCACGCGTTGGCGGCCCTGTCCCGCAGCGTCGTCGCCTTGTTGGCGTCCCAGAAGCGCTCGAGCAGCCGGCCGGCCTCGGCCGCGCCGCCCGTCAGCAGGCCGTACCAGGCGAGGAGCGCGCAGACGGCCCCACCGGAGGTGCCGGACAACCCGACGACCGAGTGGTTCCCGGCGGCCAGCAGACGCTGGAGCACACCGGCGGTGAAGGCGGTGTGACTGCCCCCGCCCTGACACGCGATCGCGACCTCAGCCACCGCCGGCCCCTCCGTCCACCCGTCCCTCGGTCCTCCTGCCGTACCCCGGCCGAGCGGGAACGACCGTCGTCCGGTCCCGGGGCGCACCTCCTCCGCTGCCGTGGCGTCCGGGACACGGGAGCTGCCCACGACGTCGGCCGACCGCCGGTCCGGGGCGATCGGTGAGCCAGGGGAGCGAACGGAGACTCGGGCGCGAGCCGTCACCGTCGCGTCACCGTCGCGTCACCGGGTCACGAGCACTCTCGTGCGCGTCCGACGGACGGCGGCACCTGACTCGGCGGGTGGACCCGCCCGCTGACGTGCGCGTCTGCTGGTCCACGACCGCTGACGGGCACGGGCAGGACGCCCCCTGCCCGTGCACCGCCGCGCCGCGGGGCGGTCGGCCCGTGGACGTATCAGCCCTGGCGGAGGAGCGTCTGTCGCTTCATACACCGTCTCCGTTCCGGGGGGACCAGCGATGCTGAGGTCTGAGCGAACCCGCCCCGCACTGGCCCTCATCACCGCCTCGCTGGTGGTGGCGGCGTGCGCGTCCAGTCCCGGGTCGGCCGAGGGTGCGCCGGCTCTGCCGCAACCCGATGCGGGCTCGCCGGGTGCGGGTGCCCATCCGTTGGACGACGAGTTCCTCGAGTCGATCTCGGGTGCCGGGACCGCGGAGGCGGCCGCCGCCATCCTCTACGAGCGGTGCGACGACCCCGCCACGACGGACCGGGCAGGCTGCAGGGACGCCGTCCAGCAGTTCTTCGCATCGGCACCGGTCCGGCTGGTCGACCACGGCAACGCCGGATGTCGCGCCGACTGGGAAGCGGGCCACCTCGTCCTGGCCGGTGCGGACTGCGTGAGCACCTTCCACCTGGTCGACGCGGACGATCGGCCTCTCGATCCGGCGGTCCTGCCACCGGACGGACTGCTGCCCGACAGCGCCGGCATCGACCCGAGGACGGTCGATCCCCCCGGGGAACCGTCGTCACCCCGAGGTGGGCCGACGGACGGGGAGCAGCCGGCCGAGCAGTTCCCTCCGCCGCCATCCCCCAACGACCCGGACTTCAACAAGTTCGAGGGGACGCAGAACCTGGAAGCGGCCCTCCGAGGGCTCTACATGGACTGTCAGGACCCCGACCGCCCCGACCCCGAGAACCCGGAGGCGACGAAGCCCGTCCAGGACGTCGAGGAGTGCAAGAGGATCGCCCGTGAGTTCCTCGCCGCAGCACTGCAGAGGGCGGTCTACAGCACGGAGGAGCCCACGGGCGACGGGGCGTGTGAGGCCGACTGGGACGACGCGGCCGTCCCCCCGCGACTCGTGCTCCGAGGGAGCGGCTGCGGGAGCGCCTTCCTCCTCAAGAACTCGCGAGGTGAGTTCCTCACCGATGAGGAGATCCGGGCGGCGACCGAGAACCGGGATACCGGGGAGACGGAGGTCCCCCTGCCGCGAGGGACCGACGTGGTGGAGGACGAGTTCGAAGCCGTCGCCGAGTGCGCGGAGGAGGACGAGGCCTCCGACGACGTCGCTGCCTGCCGGGAGGAACTCGCCAAGACGCTCCCACCGACGCCCGAGGGCCAACGACCGCCGTACAACGCATCCGGGGCGGCGACCGACGGCACGACGGACTCGGACACCGACGACTCGGACACGGCGGACTCGGACTCCACCGACACGGACTCGACGGACTCCGACACCGACTCGGACTCCACCGACACGGACACGGCGGACTCGGACTCCACCGACACGGACTCGACCGACTCGGGCACCACCGACACGGACTCGGCGGACTCCGACACCGACTCGGACTCCACCGACACGGACTCGACGGACTCCGACACCGACTCGGACTCCACCGACACGGACTCGACGGACTCGGACTCCACCGACACGGACTCGACGGACTCGGACTCCACCGACACGGATTCCACCGACACGGACTCGACGGACTCGGACACCACCGACTCCGACACGGCGGATCCGGACACGGCGGACTCGGACAGCACCGACTCCGACTCGACGGACACGGACACGACGGATACGGACGACGAGACCGTGCCCGAGGAGCAGGGCACCCCGTGAGCGCGCGGCTGTGACGATCCCGCACACGGGGTCGTGGCGGTCCGCGGCCGGCGCGACCTCGCAGCGTGAGCGCTGAGCCGGTGAGGGGGAGGAGTGGCCAGGGTCTTCCTCAGTCACGCCAGCGCGGACGGCGGGCTGGCCGCCACGGTGCACGGGTGGCTGCGCGCCGCCGGGCACGACGTCTTCCTCGACCAGGACCTGCAGGACGGCATCGCCGCCGGCGAGGAGTGGGAGCAGCGGCTGCTCACACAGCTCCGCCGGGCCGACGCGGTGGTCTGCGTCGTCACGTCCGCCTACACCCGGTCGGTGTGGTGCACCGCCGAGGTCGTCTTCGCGCGGTCACGGGGCAGCCGTCTGGTCCCGGTCCTGGCCGAGCCCGGCGTCCGGCACCCGCTGCTGACGGCCCTCCAGCACGTCGACGCCACGGAGGACGAGGACAGGGCGCGGGCCGGGCTCGCCGGAGCGCTGGTCCGGCTGGATGCGGCCGGCGGTCGGGGTTGGCCGGACGACCGCTCGCCGTTCCCGGGGCTGCGGCCCTTCGACGTCGACCAGCACCGGGTCTTCTTCGGCCGGGAGCGTGACGTCGAGCAGCTGGCCGCGCTGCTGAGGTCACCGGCCGAGCGGGCCGACGGGAGCGCGCTGCTCGTGGTGGGTCCCTCGGGGTGCGGCAAGTCCTCGCTGGTCAGGGCCGGCCTGCTGCCGGTGGTGGCCGAGGAGCCCGAGTGGTGGACGCTGTCGCCGTTCCTGCCCGGCACCGATCCGGTCGGCGCGCTGACGCGGGAGATCTCGGCCGCGGCACGGCTGCTCGGCCGGGACTGGTCGCTGGCCGACGTCCGCCGGCGGCTCGACGAGGGGGGCCTGACCGAGCTGGCCGACGAGCTGCTCCTGGCCGTCCCCGGACACCGCCGGCGCCGGCTGCTCGTCGTCGCCGACCAGTTCGAGGAGGTGCTGACCCAGACGGCGCCGTCCGAGCGGTCCCGTTTCGCCGCTCTCCTGCGGCCGGCGCTGACCGGGCCGGTGCAGCTGGTCGCCACCCTGCGGCCGGAGTTCCTCGAGCCGCTGCTGACCGACCCCGAGCTCACCGCGTTGCCCAAGCGGATCCACCCCGTGCAGCCCCTGCGCCGGGAGGCGCTGCGTGCGGTGGTCGAGGAGCCCGCCCGGCTGGCCGGCATCGAGGTGGACGACGACCTCGTCACCCGGCTGGTGGCCGACACCGACAGCGGCGAGGCGCTGCCGCTGCTGGCCTACACCCTCGCCGAGCTCGCGGAGGGCATCGGTCGCGGCGGCCGGTTGCCCACCAGCCGCTACGAGCAGCTCGGCGGTGTCCAGGGGGCCCTCACCCGCCAGGCCGAGGGCGCTCTCGCCGACGCGACGGCCGCCACCGGCCGCAGCCGCGACCAGGTGGTCAAGGAGCTGCTCCGCCTGGTCACCGTGGACGAACACGGCCGCCCCACCCGGTGGCGCGTCCCCCGCGACGAGCTGCCCGACCAGGTGGCCACCGAGCTCGACGCGTTCGTCGCGCGGCGGCTGCTGACCACCGACCGCGAGGACGACCGCGTGGTCGTCGGCGTCGCCCACGAGGCCTTCCTCACCGCCTGGCCGCCGCTGCACGCAGCCATCGACGCCGCGTCCACCGCGCTGCGGGCACGGCGCGCGGTCGAGCAGGCCGCCGCGGAGTGGGCGGCCGCCGACGAGCCGCCGTCCCGGCTGTGGGAACGCGGTCAACTGGCCGCTGCGCTCGCCGACACGGGGGCGCGCCTGCAGCGGGGGCGCCCGCACGGGACACTGGTAGCCGACCGGGTCGAGCTCAGCGCGCGGGCCCGCGAGTTCCTGCGGTCCAGCATCCGGCGTGACCGGCACCGGCGCCGGCGCAGCACGGTCGTCCTCTCGGTGCTGCTGGTCCTCGCGCTCGCCGGGGCGGCCGTGGCGATGGTCCAGCGGGACGCTGCGGAGCGGAACCAGCGGGAGGCGGTGGCCCGCCAGCTCGTCGCGCAGGCGGACGCGGCGCGGACGACCGCCCCGCGCACGGCCATGCTGCTCGGCATCGCGGCGGAGGCCGTCCGTCCCGGTCCGGAGGCCCGGTCCGGCCTGGTGGAGACCCTGACGCACACGCTGTACGCCCGGACCCTGCCGCACGACGACGACGTGGTGTCCGTGGCCTTCACGGAGGACGGGCGCGCCCTCGCCACCGGGGGGATGGACGGGAGCGTCGTGCTGTGGGACGTCGTCGACCCGGCCCACCCCCGCCCGGCCGGCCGGCCGCTGAACGGGCACCGCACCTACGTCTACTCGGTCGCGTACTCCCCGGACGGGCACGTCCTGGCCTCGGGCAGCGCGGACGGGACCGTGGTCCTCTGGGACGTCACCGACCCGGCCCGGGCGCAGGTGCTCGGGGGACCGCTGGCCGGCCACACCGACCAGGTGCACGCGGCGGTGTTCTCACCCGACGGGCGCACGCTCGCCACCGGGAGCGCCGACGGCACGGTCCTGCTGTGGGACGTCGCCGACCCGGCCCGGCCCCGGCGGCTCGGGGACCCGCTGCCCGCCGACAGCGACCGCGTGACCACGGTGGACTTCTCCCCGGACGGGCGCACGCTCGCCTCCGCCGGGTTCGACGGCGCGGTCAGGCTGTGGGACGTCGCCGACCGGGCCGCCCCACGGCCGATCGGCGAACCCCTGACCGGACACCGGAACGCAGTGTGGGAGGTGGCGTTCGCCCCCGGGAGCCTCGTCCTGGCCACGGCGAGCGCCGACGGCACGGCCCTGCTGTGGGACGTCGCCGACCCGGCCCGGCCCCGGCGGCTCGGGCAGCCCCTCGCCGGCCACGTCAGCCAGATGTACTCCCTGGCGTTCGCCCTCGACGGCCGCACCCTGGCCACCGCGAGCGCCGACCGGACCGTCCGCCTGTGGGACGTCGCCGACCCGGCCGACCCGCAGCCGCTCGGCGAGCCCCTCACCGGGCACACCGGCTACGTGTACGCGGTGGCCTTCGCCCCGGACGGGCGGACGCTGGCCAGCGGGAGCGCGGACCACACGGTGGTCCTGTGGGACCTCGCCGACCCCGTCCGGCCACGGCCGCTCGGCGAGCCCCTGACCGGGCTCACCGACGACGTGTACGCGGTGTCCTCCGCCCGGGAGGGGCAGGTGCTCGCCGGCGGCGCGACCGACGGGACCGTCCGGGTGTGGGCGGCGCGCGACGGCGCCCGACCAGGGGAGGCCGGCCGGATCCCCGCCCACCCGGACGGTGGGGCGCGCCCGGTGGCCCTCACCCCGGAGGGCCGGACGCTGGCCACCGCCGGCCCGGACGGGGCGGTGGCCCTGTGGGACCTCACCGACCCGTCCCGGCCACGGCCGTCCGGGGAGCCGCTGTCCGGTCACTTCGGGCCGGTGAACGCGGTGACCTTCAGCTCCGGCGGGGACCTGCTCGCCAGCGCCGGTGCCGACGGGACGGTCCGCCTGTGGGACGTCGCCGACCCCGCCCGCCCGCGGGCGCTCGCCGACCCCCTGGAGGGGCACACCGGCCAGGTGTCCTCCGTGGCGTTCGCGCCGGAGGGACGGCTGTTGGCCAGCGGCGGCTCGGAGAACGCGGTCTTCCTCTGGGACCTCACCGACCGGACCGGGCCGCGCCGGCTGGGTCCCGCCCTGACCGACCACGCCGGGCCGGTCACCTCCGTGGCCTTCGCCCCCGACGGGCGCACCCTGGCGGCCGGGGGTGCCGACCACACGGTCCTGCTGTGGGACGTCGCGGACCCGGACCGCCCCGGTCGGCTGGGGCAAGTGCTGACCGCGCACACCAGCCGGGTGTCCTCGGTGGCGTTCGCCCCGGACGGGCGGACCCTGGCCAGCGGGAGCGCCGACGGCGCGGTCGCCCTGTGGGACCTCACCGACCGGGACCGGCCCCGTCCGCTCGGCCGGCCGCTGGACGGGCACGGGGGATCGGTGAACGCGGTGGCCTTCGCCGACGACGCGACGCTGGTGAGCGGGAGCTGGGACCAAGCGGTCAGGCTGTGGGACCTCGGCCCGCTCCGGGAGCTGCGGGACCGGCCGGCCGAGAGGGCCTGCGCCATCACCGGCCGCGGACTCGACCCGGAGGAGTGGGACCGCTACATCGAGGACCTGGACCACCTCGACACGTGTGCCCGCTGACCACCGGAGCCCGGGCACGTGCATCACCCGTTGCCACCCGGGGTAGCGCGGGTGCTCCGTAGCAAGCGGCTGTCTGCGACGAGGAGGACCAGCGGTGACCACCAAGGTCGAGAAGTCAGTCCAGGTCGACGTCCCGGTGAACCAGGCCTACAACCAGTGGACGCAGTTCGAGGACTTCCCGCACTTCATGGGCGGGGTCAAGGAGGTCCGCCAGCTCGACGACCGGCACCTGCACTGGATCGCCGAGATCGCCGGCGTCCGGCGGGAGTGGGACGCCGCGATCCTGGAGCAGGAGCCGGACCGCAAGGTCGCCTGGGCGGCCACCAGCGGGGCCACGAACGCCGGTGCGGTCCGCTTCGAGGCGGCCGGGCCGAGCTCGACGATCGTGTACCTGACCCTGGAGTACGAGCCCGAGGGCGCCGTGGAGCAGGTCGGCGACAAGCTGGGGATCGTCGAGCGGCAGGTCACCTCCGACCTCGAGCGGTTCAAGCGGCTCATCGAGAGCGAGGGCTACGCCACCGGTGCCTGGCGGGGGACGATCAACGAGGGCCTCGACGTCGGTACGCCCGGTGTCGGGGACGCCGTCGGCTCGCACGGCGACAGCGGCAAGGCGGGGGTGTCGGGCAAGGCCGTCGCCGCCGGTGTCGCGGCCGTGGCCGGTGCCGCGGCAGCCGCGGGCGCGGCCGTGGCGTCCTCGTCGACGGGCAGCGACGAGACGCCGCAGCAGCCCGAGGGCGGCGTGCGCCAGCCCGAAGAGGTGACCGTCGTCCCGCAGCCGCCCGCCGACGTGGTGCGGGACGACGCGCTGACCCAGGAGTCGGACCCGGCGGGGTACACGGCTCCGTCGTCCACGGAGGGCGTCGAGCAGGGCGTGCGGGACGGCGGCGACGACCCGATGATCGGCGGCGGCAGCCGCACCTGAGGACGCCGGCCGGTGGAGGCGGCACCGGGGGGCGCCTCCACCGGCCGAGCTCAACCGCGCGACCCGGGCACCCTGACGTCGCTCAGCGTCGCTGTGCCGGGACCCACCGCGGCGAACGGGGTCGCGAGGTCGAACACCGCCACGGCGCCGGCCGGGAACCCCGACTCGACGTGCCGCCGGGCCGCCGGACCGCCGCGCCCGTCGTCGAGGACGCCCGTCAGGTCCCGGACCGACGGGTTGTGGCCGACGACGACCAGGGTCCGCACCTCGTCGGGCGTCTCCCGGACCACCGCGAGCAGCGCCTCGACGGTGTTGTCGTAGACCCGCGCGTCGACGACGGGCGGGGTGCCGGGGTCCAGGACCGCGCGCGCCTGCTCCCAGGTCTGGCCCGCCCGGAGGGCGGGGGAGACGACGACCCGGTCGGGCACCGGCCCGGCCTGCGCGAGCCAGGCGCCGATCGCCGCGGCGTCCCGTGCGCCCTGCCCGGTCAGCGGCCGGTCGGCGTCGACCGGGCCCGCGGCGGCCTCGGCGTGGCGGACCAGCAGGAGTCGGCGCTGCACCGGCCGAGTGTGGCACCGGGCGCGCGTCGAGGGCTGGTCGCGGACCCGGCCGGGCGCCTGGCAGGCTCGCCGCGTGATGCGCGTCGGCGTGGTGCTGGGCGGTGGCGGCGTCGTGGGGCAGGCGTACCACTCGGCCGTGCTCGCGGTGCTCGAGCACGACCTCGGCTTCGACGCGCGCAGGGCCGACGTCATCGTCGGGACCTCGGCGGGGTCCATCACCGGCACGCTGCTGCGGCTGGGCGTCTCGGCCGAGGACCTGGCCGCCTGGACGGTGAAGGCCCCGCTGTCGGACGAGGGCGACGTCCTGCGGCACGTGGCCGGCGTCCCCGTCCCCGAGCTCGCCCCCTTCAACCCGCTGCACGTGCTGCGCCGGCCCCTGCGGCCGCCGGGGCGGCACATGATCCAGCGGGCACTGACCCGACCGTGGCAGTTCCGGCCGCTGGCGGCCGGCATGGCCCTCATCGCCCCCGGCCGGCACGACATCGCCGAGCAGCTGGCCGCCCTCCGCGAGCTGGAGGGGCCGCGGTGGCCGGAGCCCGACCTGTGGGTCTGCGCCGTCCGCCGCCGCGACGGGCGCCGGATCGTGTTCGGCCGACCGGGCACGCCGGAGGTCCCGGTCCACCAGGCGATCGCGGCGTCCTGCGCCGTGCCCGGGTACTTCGCCCCGGTCCAGATCGGTCGGCACGCCTACGTCGACGGCGGCGTGCACTCGCCGACCAACGCCGCAGTCCTCCGCGGTCGCGGACTGGACCTCGTCATCGTCATCTCCCCGATGAGCGGCCCCGCGGGGTGGTTCCCGGACGTCTACGCCGCGTCCCGCCGGCACGCCGCCCGCCTGCTGGGGTACGAGGTCAGGGCGCTGCAGCGCGCGGGCGTCCGCACGGTCGTCTTCGCGCCCGGTGCGGCCGAGCAGCGGGCCATGGGCAACGACATGATGTCGCGGCGCAACCTCAACGAGGTCATCTCGCAGTCCTTCCTCGCGGCCGGCGCGCACGCCGCCACCCCGGAGGTCGCCGACCTCATCCGGGCGGCCGCCGGCCGCTGATCAGGGGACCAGCGCGAGCTTCCCGACGACGTCGCGGCCGGCCAGCCGGGTGAGGGCGTCGGCCGCCCGCTCGAGCGGGAGGCAGGTCGGCTCCGGCGGCCGGAGCTCACCGCGGGCGATCCGGCCGAGGACCTCGGACACCAGCGCGGTCGCCGCCTCGGGCTCGGTCCGCGCCCAGTCGCCCCAGTCGACGCCGACGACCGTGCGGTTGCGCAGCAGCACGACGTTGGCCGGGAGCCGGGGGATCTCCCCGCCGGCGAAGCCGACCACGCAGAACCGCCCGTAGGCGGTCAGCGACCGCAGCCCCGCCTCGGCCACCGGGCCGCCCACCGGGTCGACGACGACGTCCGCCCCGCCGCCGGTCAGCTCGCGGACCCGGTCCTTGAGGTCGGTGTAGTCGACGGTCACCTCGGCGCCGGCCGCGCGCGCCGCGGCCCGCTTGGCCTCGGTCGACGCGGCCGCGACCACGCGGGCACCGGCTGCCCGGGCGACGTCCACCGCGGCCAGGCCGATGCCGCCGCCCGCGCCCAGCACCAGGACCCACTCGCCCGGACGCACCTGCACCCGGCGCGAGAGGGCGAAGGCCAGCGTGCTGTAGCTCTCGACCGCGGTGGCGGCCACGGCCGCGGGGACGCCGTCCGGCAGCGGTGACACCGCCGAGGCCGGTGCCACCAGGTCGGTCGCGTACCCGCCGCCGCCCATCGAGAGGACGACGACCCGGTCGCCCACCGACACGGTGTCGACGTCCACGCCGATCGCGCGCACCCGGCCGGCCACCGCGGACCCCGGCGTGTGGGGGAGCGGGGGCCGCAGCTGGTAGCGGCCCTGCACGATCAGGCCGTCGACGAAGCTGACGGCGGCCACCTCGACGGCCACGACGACCTCGCCGGGACCGGGGGCGGGGTCCGGTTCCACCACCAGCGCCAGCCGGTCGACCGGGCCGAACTCCCGGCACACGATGCGTCGCACGCGGCCCCCTCCCGGACGTCAGCGCCGGCGGGCGCTGACGACCAGCGACACCAGCAGCAGCTTGGCCAGCCAGTCGCCGGCGTGGATCGCGGCCAGCCGCCAGGGCACCTTCTCGTGGACGACGGACCCGGTGAGCAGCACGACCGGGAACGCCACCCACAGCGCCAGGCCGAGCCGCACCGCCTCGCCCGGGCGGCTCACCCCGGTGCGGGCGGCGAGGGCGGAGACGGTGACCGCCACGGTACCGCTCCGTGCCAGCTCGACGGGCACGATCCAGCCGGCCGCCGCGGTGTCCTCCGCGTAGGCGTCGTCCAGCCGCGCCAGCCGGCGGGAGAACGCCGCGTACCACCCTCCGCTCGTGGCGACGGCTGCTGCGGTGGCGAGACCGATCGCGGGCAGGTCCTCGACGATGCGCACGGCTCCTCCTCGATGAGCGCGCCGGAGGCCCAGCAGTAGACCAGGCGACCCGGCCTCCGGTGGTGATCACCGGCGTCCTGCGGCACCGTCGCCCAGGACCCCGGGGACAAGGAGCACCGTCGTGGAGTACCGCACGCTCGGCCGCAGCGGCTGCTCGGTCTCGGCCCTCGCCCTCGGCACGATGACCTTCGGCGCCGAGACCGACGAGGCGGGCGCGCACGAGCAGCTCGACCTCTTCGTCGAGGCCGGCGGCACGCTGGTCGACCTCGCCGACGTCTACTCCGCGGGCGCGGCCGAGGAGATCACCGGGCGCTGGCTGTCCGCCCGCCCGGCCGACGTCCGCGACCGCGTCGTCCTCGCCACCAAGGCGCGCTTCCCGATGGGCGGGGAGCCCAACGCCCTCGGCACCTCCCGCCGCCACCTCCGCCGCGCCCTCGACGACTCCCTGCGCCGGCTCGGCGTCGACCACGTCGACCTCTACCAGCTGCACGCCTGGGACCCGCTGACCCCGCTGGAGGAGACGCTGCGCTTCCTCGACGACGCCGTCTCCGCCGGGAAGATCGGCTACCCGGGCCTGTCCAACTTCACCGCCTGGCAGGTGCAGAAGGCCGTGGACCTCGCCGAGCACCGGCACCTCGCCGTCCCGGTGACCCTGCAGCCGAGCTACAGCCTGCTCGTGCGGGACGTCGAGTTCGAGATCGTCCCCGCCTGCCGGCACAACGGGCTGGGCCTGCTGCCGTGGGGCCCGCTCGGCGGCGGATGGCTGTCGGGCAAGTACACCCGCGACCAGCGTCCCGAGGGCGCGACCCGGCTGGGGGAGGACCCCGGCCGCGGCATGGAGGCCTACGACCGGGTCGGCTCCCGGCAGCGCACCTGGGACGTGCTCGAGGTCGTCCAGGGCGTCGCCGAGGCACGCGGGGTGTCGATGCCGCAGGTCGCGCTCGCCTGGCTGGCCGCCCGGCCCGCCGTCACCTCGGTCATCCTCGGCGCCCGCACCACCGACCAGCTCCGGGACAACCTCGGCGTCGTGGACGTGACCCTGGAGCCGGACGACCTCGCCCGGCTGGACGCGGTCAGCGATCCCGGCCGCGCCGACTACCCCTACGGGGACGTCGGCGCCGAGCAGCGCAGCCGGACGCCCGCCGGCTCCTGACCTCCCCCCGGAGCCGTGACTAGGGACGACCCTGACCGCGGGAACGGGGGAGCGATCCGGGCGTTCCCCGGTTCCCGCGGCGCCCGGGGAGGACCACGCTCGTCCCCATGACCAACGCGATCCCGAACCAGCCCACCCCTCCGCCGGTCCGCCCGGAGCTGCGCCGCAGCGGCACCGACCGCTGGCTCGGCGGAGTCTGCGGCGGCCTCGCCGAGTACAGCGGCATCGACGCCGTGCTCTGGCGGGTCGGCGCCATCGGCCTCACCCTCGCCGGCGGCGCCGGTGTCGTCGTCTACCTGCTGCTGTGGGTCCTCCTGCCCTCCGCGCCGCTGCCCGCCGACCGCCGTCCCTCGGTGCTGGACGGGCTGGTCGACCGGCTGCACGCCGCCCTGGTCGGCACCCGGTCCGGCCCGGCGCCGACCGACCGTGTCTGAGGGCCCGGTGCCGTCGGGCCGCACCGACGGCGTCCCGATGGGCCACGATGGCGCTCCAGCCCCCACCGCCGACCAGCACGGGAGACCCGACGTGACCTACGCGCCCGGACCGCAGCAGCCCGCCTCGATGGTGGTGCCGGCCTTCTACGTCAAGCAGCGGATCACCGTGATGGTCAACCGCTACGAGGTCATCGGGATGAACCCCGACGGCTCCGAGGGGCCGCTGCTGGCGTTCGCCGAGCAGAAGCGGATGAAGCTCCGGGAGGAGGTCGTCTTCTACGCCGACCCCTCCCGGAGCCGCCCGGTCTTCAGCTTCAAGGCCCGGCAGCGGCTCGACGTCGCCGCCGAGCACGACGTCTTCGACGAGTACGGCAACCCGCTCGGGTACTTCCGCAAGCAGTTCGGCGCCAGCCTGCTGCGTTCGACCTGGGACCTGTCGGCCCCGGGCATCAACGCCGTCGGCCGGGAGCGCCGGCAGTCGATCGCGATCCTGCGCCGGGTCTGGGACTTCATCCCCTACCTCGGCGACGTGTGGGTGCCGTTCGTCTTCCACTTCGACTTCGTCGATACCGCGACCGGCGCGCCGGTGATGACCAGCGAGCGGCAGAAGGCGGTCCGGGACCGGTACACCGTCACGGTGCCCGACCCGCGGCTGGACTTCCGTGTCGCGGCGTCCATGGCCGTCGCGCTGGACGCGCTGCAGAGCCGCTGAGCGCCGGCGGTCAGTCCAGCGTGCCCTGGTAGATGACCTCCTCGGCCACCTCGCGCAGCTTCCGGTTGCGCGTGTTGCTGGCGTGACGCAGGCACTCGAGAGCGGCCTCGTCGGTGAGCCGGCGGGTGACCATGAGGATGCCGATGGCCATGCCGATCCGCCGGTTGCTCTCCAGCGCCGCCTGCAGGTTCTCCGAGTGCTCGCGGACGCTGTCCAGGTTGCGCTGCAGCCGGTCGACCTCGGCGCTGAGGGAGCGCACCGCGTCCCCGTGCCGCAGCCCCGGGTCCCGCGGGACGGGCGCTGCGGACACGTCGTGCCCCGGCGTCGGCGTGCCGGTCGTCATCGATCCCCCAGGACCAGTCGCCGCTCGTCGGCTCCCGTCGCCCGGTGCCGACTGTTCGACGCCCGACTGGGTCGCGGAGGAGCATAACCAGCCGGTCGCGTGGCGCCGCGGCACGGCTACGGCGTCCGTCATCGGGTGGAGTGGCAGCACATCGACGCCGCGTGACCGTTGCCCTCCGCCGGGTGAGGCAGGACCGGGCCTCGGGCCGGTGGGCTGAAGCCCCGCAGGCGGCTGGCCGATGCTGTCCCCGTGGTCCGGATGCTCACGCGCGCCGCGCGCCGCGCGCCGCGCACGCACCCGGCGGCCGGCCGACCGGTCGCTGCGGGGCGTCCGCGGGTGCGCTGCCGTGCTGGCGTCGGTCTACGTGCTGTCGCTGGCCGCCCACGGGCTGGGCGTCGACGGCGTCCTCGCCACCCTCGCCGTCGGCGGCAAGTGGGTGTTCATCGTCGGCCTGACCGGGCTGCTGGTCCTGCGGGCGGTCACCGTCCGCGAGGACCGGGGCGTCTGGCTGCTGTTCGCCGGCGCCGTGGGGTCCTACACCGTGGGCTCCCTGGGCTACGCCCTCGCCGACGCGGCGCCGGGCCCCGTCGTCCGGCCTGCCTGGTTCGACCTGGCCTTCGTCGGCTTCCACCCGCTGGCCTGCGCCGCGCTGTACCGCATGCTCCGCACACGGGTGCGGCGGCTGACCTCCAGCATGTGGCTCGACGCCGTCGTCACCGGGCTCACCGCCGCAGCCTTCGCGGCGGCCTTCGCCATCGGGGCTCATCTCCACACCGCACTGCGCGGCGCGGTGCTCATCGCCGTCTACCCGATCGCCGACCTGCTGCTGCTCGTGCTCATCGCCGGCGCCCTGGTCGTCATCGGCCGCGGGGCCGGGGCCGCGTGGTGGTGGCTCACCGCCGGGACGGCGCTGTTCGTGCTGACCGACACGCTGTACGCCTACCAGGTCGCGCACGGCACCTACGCCGTCGGCGGCCCGCTCGACATCGGCTGGGGGCTGGCCTTCCTCTGCTACGGCCTGGCCGCCTGCCGGGGGCCCCGGCCGCGGACCTCCGACGAGCTGCGCGGCGTCCGGGCGCTCGTCGTCCCGGGGCTGTGCGCGCTCGCCGCGCTGGTCCTGCTGCTGGTGGGCTACGCGGAGGAGGGCGACCCGGTGGCCGGGGGGCTGGCCTTCGCCGCCGTGGTGGCTGCCCTCGCCCGCGGCACGCTGACCTTCTCCGAGGTGCGGGCGCTCGCCGACAGCCGGCACCAGGCGCGGACCGACGAGCTCACCGGCCTGCCCAACCGCCGGCAGGTCTTCGAGTCCTTCCGCGCCGCCGACGCGCGGATGGCCGCCGGGGGCGCCACCGCGGTGCTCGTCCTGGACCTCGACCGGTTCAAGGAGATCAACGACTCCCTCGGCCACGGCGTCGGCGACGCCCTGCTCCGCGAGGTGGGGCCGCGGCTGGCGGCCCACCTGCGGTCCGGCGACCTGCTGGCCCGTCTGGGGGGCGACGAGTTCGTCGTCCTCGCCGCCGGCCTGGGGGACGACGGGGCGCTCGCCCTCGCGCAGCGGCTGTGCGCCACCCTCGAGCGACCCTTCCGGCTCGGCGGTCTGGAGCTCAGCGTGGACGCCAGCGTCGGCATCGCGCTCGGCCCGCGGCACTCCCGGCACGCCGAGGAGCTGCTGCAGATGGCCGACCTCGCGATGTACGCGGCCAAGGCCGGCCGCAGCGGCCCCGTCGTCTACGACGAGGCGCAGCACGGCTCCGGCCGGCACCGCCTCGAGGCGATCGCCCAGCTGCGCCGGGCCGTCGACGACGGCGAGCTGGTGCTGCACTACCAGCCCAAGCTCAGCCTGCCGACCGGCCGGGTCGACGGGGTCGAGGCGCTCGTGCGCTGGCAGCACCCCGAGCGCGGCCTGCTGTTCCCCGACGCGTTCATCGAGCTGGCCGAGTCCGCGGGGCTCATGGCCTCCCTGACCGGCCGGGTGCTCGACGCCGCCCTGGCCCAGCGGCGGGCGTGGGCCGACGGGGGCCGGGAGCTGGTCGTCGCGGTCAACGTCAGCCCGTCGAACCTGGTGGACGAGGGCTTCCCGGACGAGGTGGCCGGGCTGCTGGCCCGGCACGGGGTCCCGGCGTGCGCGCTGGTCCTCGAGGTGACCGAGAGCCTGCTGATGGCCGACCGGGAGCGCGCCGTCCGCGTGCTCGCCGGGCTGCGGGAGACCGGCGTCGGCGTCTCCATCGACGACTACGGCACCGGGTACTCCAGCCTGGCGTACCTGGCCAGCCTCCCGGTGACCGAGCTTAAGCTCGACCGCACGTTCGTCAGCGCGATGACCGGCAGCGCCCGGTCAGCGGTCATCGTGACCTCGACGCTGCAGCTCGCGCACGCCCTGGGCCTGGTCTTCGTCGCCGAGGGCGCGGAGGACCAGGCGACCGTCGACGCGCTCGCCGCGCTCGGCTGCGACGTCGTCCAGGGGCACCACCTCAGCCGCGCGCTGCCGCCCGGGCAGCTGGAGCGGTGGCTGCAGGCCAGGACGGCGGCGATCCCCGTCGGCTGAGGCGCGCCCCCGGCCCGCGCAGCGGGGCCGGCGCGGGTCGGCGCCGTCGGCCCGTCCCCCGACGCGCCGGAGGGCGGGGACCCGGGTCGCGGGTCCCCGCCCTCCGGCGGTCGTTCGGTGTGCTGGGGTCCTTCGTCAGCTCTTCGGCCGGGCGCCGGCGCGCAGCGCGCCGAGCAGGTCGTGGTTGAGCCGGGAGATGTTCTCCATCGAGATGCCCTTGGGGCAGGCCGCCGAGCACTCGCCGATGTTGGTGCAGCCGCCGAAGCCCTCGCGGTCCTGCTGGGCGACCATGTTGACCACCCGCTCGTTGCGCTCGGGCTGGCCCTGGGGCAGGAGGCCCAGGTGGCTGACCTTGGCCGCGGTGAACAGCATCGAGGAGGCGTTCGGGCAGGCCGCCACGCAGGCGCCGCAGCCGATGCAGGTGGCCGCGTCGAAGGCCGCGTCGGAGTCCTTCTTCGGCACCAGGATCGAGTGGGCCTCCGGCGCGGTGCCGGTGGGGGCGCTGATGTAGCCGCCGGACTGGATGATCCGGTCCAGGGCGCCGCGGTCGACCGACAGGTCCTTGATCACCGGGAACGCGGTGGCGCGCCACGGCTCGATGTCGATCGTGTCGCCGTCCTTGAACTTGCGCATGTGCAGCTGGCACGTGGTCGTGGGGACGTCGGACATCCCCCGGCCGTGCGCGGTGCCGTTGATCATCAGGCCGCAGCTGCCGCAGATGCCCTCGCGGCAGTCGTGGTCGAAGACGACCGGGTCGTCACCGGCGAGGATCAGCTTCTCGTTCAGGACGTCGAGCATCTCCAGGAACGACATGTCCGGGGAGATGTCCTCGACCTGGTAGGTCACCATGCGGCCCTTGTCGGCCGCGGACTTCTGGCGCCAGATGCGCAGCGTCAGCGTCATGCCGTGGGGGGCCATGGCGGGGTCGGTCGCCGTGCCGGACGCGAAGCTCGCGCCCTCACGTGTGGCTGTCACTCGTAGCTCCGCTGGGTCGTCGTCACTTGTAGCTGCGCTGGGCGAGGTGGACGTACTCGTACTCGAGGTCTTCCCGGTGCAGGACGGGGGGAGCGCCCTCCGGCGTCCACTCCCACGCGGCGACGTAGGCGAAGTTGTCGTCGTCGCGCAGCGCCTCCCCCTCGGGGGTCTGGCTCTCGGCCCGGAAGTGGCCGCCGCAGCTCTCGGCGCGGTGCAGGGCGTCCACGCACATGAGCTCGGCGAGCTCGATGAAGTCGGCCACCCGGCCGGCGTGCTCCAGCGTCGGGTTGATCGTGTCCGCGTCGCCGGAGACCTTGAGGTTGGTCCAGAACTCCTGGCGGATCTCCGGGATCCGGTCCAGGGCCTTGCGCAGGCTCTCCTCGGAGCGCTCCATGCCGCAGAGGTCCCACATGAGCCGGCCGAGCTCGCGGTGGAAGGAGGCCGGGGTGCGGTTGCCGTCGATGGACAGCAGCCTCTGCACCTGCGTCTGCGTGCTCTGCAGCGCCTCGGCGACGGCCGGGTGGCTGTCGTCCAGTGCCGGGAACGGGCCGTCGGCGAGGTAGTCGCCGATCGTGTTCGGCAGCACGAAGTAGCCGTCGGCCAGGCCCTGCATCAGCGCGCTGGCGCCCAGGCGGTTGGCGCCGTGGTCGGAGAAGTTGGCCTCGCCGATGACGAACAGGCCCGGGATCGTCGACTGCAGGTCGTAGTCGACCCACAGGCCGCCCATCGTGTAGTGGACCGCCGGGTAGATGCGCATCGGCGTCTCGTAGGGGTCCTCGCCCGTGATCTGGGCGTACATGTCGAAGAGGTTGCCGTACTTGGCCTCGATCGCCGGGCGGCCCAGCCGCTCCATGGCGTCGCCGAAGTCCAGGTAGACGCCGAGCCCGCCCGGGCCCACCCCGCGGCCCTCGTCGCAGACGTTCTTCGCCTGCCGCGAGGCGATGTCGCGGGGCACCAGGTTGCCGAACGAGGGGTAGATCCGCTCGAGGTAGTAGTCGCGCTCGGACTCGGGGATGTCCCGCGGGTCGCGGGTGTCGCCGCGCTCCTTGGGCACCCAGACCCGGCCGTCGTTGCGCAGCGACTCGCTCATCAGCGTGAGCTTGGACTGGTAGTCGCCCTTGACCGGGATGCAGGTCGGGTGGATCTGCGTGTAGCAGGGGTTGGCGAAGTACGCGCCCCGCTTGTGCGCCCGCCAGATCGCCGTCGCGTTGGAACCCTTGGCGTTGGTGGAGAGGTAGAAGACGTTGCTGTACCCGCCGGTGGCGAGGACGACGGCGTCGGCGAAGTGGGTGCTGACCTCGCCGGTGATGAGGTTGCGCGCCACGATGCCGCGGGCGCGGCCGTCGACGACGATCAGGTCCAGCATCTCGTGCCGGGCGTGCTGCTCGACCGTGCCGGCCGCCATCTGCCGCTCCAGCGCCTGGTAGGCGCCGTAGAGCAGCTGCTGGCCCGTCTGGCCGCGGGCGTAGAAGGTGCGCGACACCTGCGCGCCGCCGAAGGAGCGGTTGTCCAGCAGGCCGCCGTACTCGCGGGCGAACGGCACGCCCTGGGCGACGCACTGGTCGATGATGTTGACGCTGACCTCGGCCAGGCGGTGGACGTTGTTCTCCCGCGAGCGGAAGTCGCCGCCCTTGACCGTGTCGTAGAACAGCCGGTGCACGCTGTCGCCGTCGTTGCGGTAGTTCTTCGCGGCGTTGATGCCGCCCTGCGCCGCGACGCTGTGCGCCCGGCGGGGGCTGTCGTGGAACCAGAAGGACTGGACCCGGTAGCCGGCCTCACCCAGCGTCGCGGCCGCCGAGCCGCCGGCCAGGCCGGTGCCGACGACGATCACGGTCCGCTTGCGGCGGTTGGCGGGGTTGACCAGGCGGGCCCGGAACCGGCGGGTGCTCCACCGCTCGGCGATCGGGACGTCGGTCGGCGCCTTGGTGTCGGCGATCGGGTCGCCGACGGTGAAGAGGTCGAGAGGCATGGGAGCTCCTTAGTCCACGAGCCCGAGGAGGACGCTGAAGGGGACGAGCAGGAACCCGCCGATCAGCACCACGGAGAAGACCAGGGCGAAGAGGTTGACCGTCTTCTCCCGGCGCTTGTTGCTCTGCCCCAGCGTCTGCGTGGCGCTCCAGATGCCGTGTCGCAGGTGCATGCCGAGCAGGACCAGGGCGATCACGTAGACCGCCGTGATGAACGGGTTGGAGAAGCCGGCGACCAGGCGGTCGTAGGGCGTGCTGCCGGGGCCCTCGGGGTTCGCCACGCCCATCGTGAGGTCGAGGATGTGGTAGACGACGAACAGGCCGACGATCACGCCGCCCCAGCGCATGGTCCGCGAGGCGTAGCTCTGGGCCACCGCCTTCTTGGTGACGTAGCCGTTCGGCCGCGCCCGCTTGGCCTGCCGCCAGAGCGCGATGGCCGCCCAGATGTGGGCGATCACGGCGACCAGCAGCACGATGCGGATGATGGTGAGGGTCGTCTGCGCGGGGACCGCGGGCTCACCGATCGTGCGGATCCAGTGGGAGTAGCTGTTGAAGGACTCGCGGCCCGCGAAGACCTTCAGGTTCCCGATCATGTGCGCGATCAGGTACAGCACCAGGATGATGCCGCTGACCGCCATCACGACCTTCTTGAAGACCGAACTCGTCTTCGCGGCCTTGGGCGCTCTGCGCTGGCCGGGTTGCGTCGTCGCCGTCACCACAGCCACCGAAGGTAGGCCTCCCCGAGGTTTGCGACCAAGTGAACGCGGGGTGACTCAGCTCTCGTAAGGGTGCCCTTACCGGTCGGAGCGGTTATGGTGCGCGCCCGCGTGGGCGGCGCGACACCCTCCGCGGGGTTGGGGGGCGCCCCGGTGGGGGAGGAGCACGGCATGGCTGGACCCACACGAGGATTCCTCGGCCGGCGCCGCGAGCGCGACCCGCGGCTGCCCCCCGGGCAGTACGACGTCGGTCGTGACTGGCCGGTTCTGACCGCCGAGCCGACGCCGCGGATCACGCCCGAGACGTGGAGCATCACCGTCGACGGCCGGGTGGAGACCCCGACGACGTGGACCTGGGACGAGGCCCACCGGCTGCCCCGCTCGGAGTTCCGCGGCGACATTCACTGCGTCACCACGTGGTCGAAGTTCGACACCTGGTTCGCCGGGGTCAGCGTCGACACCCTGTTCGAGGCGGCCCGCCCGACGCCCGAGGCGCAGTTCGTCGTCGCGACGTCGAAGACCGGCTACACCACCAACCTGCCGCTCGAGGACGTCACCGGGGGGAAGGCGTGGGTGGTCTGGGAGTACGACGGCGGGCCGCTGCCGGTCGAGCACGGCGGCCCGGTGCGGCTGCTCGTGCCGCACCTCTACTTCTGGAAGAGCGCCAAGTGGGTCACCCGGCTGACCCTCCTGCAGCGCGACCAGCCCGGGTTCTGGGAGCAGAACGGCTACCACGACCGCGGGGACCCCTGGCGCGAGCAGCGGTACCAGGGTGACTGAGCGGTGGTGACCGAGCTGTGGTGACCGAGCTGCCCCACCGGCCCCTGGCGCCCAGCGGCGGCTGGCGGACGGCGACCGTGACCGACGTGCGGCACCCCGTCGAGGACGCCGTCCAGCTGCGGCTCGACGTCGCCGACCGGGTGCCGCACCTGGCCGGCCAGCACTACGTCGTCCGGCTGACCGCCGAGGACGGCTACCGCGCCCAGCGGTCCTACTCGGTGGCCTCCCCGCCGGGGGACCCGCAGGTCGAGCTGTTCGTCGAGCGCCTGGCCGACGGCGAGGTCTCCCCCCACCTCGCCGACGTCGTCGAGCCCGGCGACGAGCTCGAGGTGCGCGGGCCGATCGGCGGCTGGTTCGTGTGGGACGGCGAGCGGCCGGCGCTGCTGGTCGGCGGCGGCACCGGCGTCGTCCCGCTGGTGGCCATGCTGCGCACCGCCCGCGAGCTCGGCCGCACCGACCTGCTGCGGATCGCCGTCTCCACCCGCACCCTCGCCGAGCTGCCGTACGCCGACGAGCTGCTGGCAGCCGGTGCCCTGGTGGTCACCACCCGCGAGCCGCGCGGCGCCCGGAGTGCCGGCCGGCTCACCGCCGCCGACCTCGTGCCGCTGTGGGAGCCGGGCCGGACCGGCTACGTGTGCGGGTCGGCCGGGTTCGCCGAGGCCGCCAGCCAGCTGCTGCTGGAGCTGGGGACCCCGGCGACCGACGTCCGGATCGAGCGCTTCGGCCCCAGCGGGTGAGCCCGGCCGACGTGGGACAGCAGCGGGCGCCCCGGGAGGATGGGGCCGTGCACACCGAGGTCAGCGCGGTCGAGGCCGTCGACGACGGGCTGCGGGCCCAGCTGCTCGCCTGCTGGACCGACGTGACCAACGCCGGCGGGTCCGTCGGCTTCGTCCCGCCGGTGACGCAGGCCCAGCTCGCGCCCTACCTGGACGCGGTCGTCGAGCGGGTGCGCCAGGGGCGCGAGGTGATCGCCCTGCTGCGGGTGGACGGCGAGGTCGCCGGGTTCGCCGTGCTGTCCCTGTCGGTGAGCCCGCTGCGGCGGCACTGGGCCACGGTGCTGCGCGTGCAGGTGCGCCCCGAGCAGCAGGGCCGGGGCCTCGGCCGGGTGCTGATGGCCGGCGTGCACGACATCGCCCGTGCGCGGGGACTGGAGTTCCTGCACCTCACCGCGCGGGGCGGCACCGGCCTGGAGGCGTTCTACGCCCGGCTCGGGTACCGCGAGTTCGGCCGGATGCCGGGGGCGATCCGGGTGGCTCCGGGCGACGACCGCGACGAGCTGCACCTGACCTGCCGGCTGTAGGAAGAGCACCCCGTCCTCCCCACCCCTCGCACGCTCGGGGCGGTGCCCTGGACGGGGCCGGTCAGGTGAGCGGGTCGCGGCCGCCCACGGTGCCCTCGGCCGACAGCAGCGCCAGGCGGGCGAACAGCTCCTCGGCGTACCAGCCCTCCTGTGCCGTCCGGGTGACCACGGCGGCGTGCGGGGCTCGGTCGTAGGCGAACGAGTTCAGCGCGGCCCCGGAGTCCCACACGCTGAAGGTGCCCTGCAGCCCGAGCGGCGCCTCGCCGATGCCCAGGGCCAGGCGCAGCCCCGGGCTCTCGTGCAGGTCGGCCGAGACCGGCGGGACGGCGCGCCAGAACGTCACCGCCTTGCGCGGGGTCAGCCGGGCGCGGGTGACCGCGGCGACCGGGCCGTCCCAACGCTGCGGCCAGGGCCGGCCGAACGGCTCCTCCCGTGACCACCGGCCGCGGGCGGCGAGCGGCCGCATCCGGGCGCTCCACTGCTCCTCGGCGATCCGCTGCCACCCGCGCACGACCTCCCCCGTCTCGAAGGCGGCGGCCGACCGCTCGTCGTCCCACACGGCCAGCAGCGCCCAGCGGCGGGGGTCGGCGTCGCGCACGGTGAAGGTCCGCCCGCTGCCGGTGCCCAGCAGCTTGGCGAACCGCAGCCCGGGGGTGCGGCGCAGCGGACGCCGGCCGGCCGCCATCCGCAGCAGCGCGGCGGGCACCGACCGGCCGGGCACGCCCCAGACGTGCAGGGTCGCCAGCCGTCGTGTGGTCACGGGCCGATCCTCCCCGGCGGAGGCAGGCCGCGCCGCGGGCCCCGGCACTCTCCCGGGCACTGCCCGCCCTACGGGTGGGGGAGGACCCGTACCCCGCCGTCCCGACCGGCTGGGCAGTGGCGCTCGCGCGGGCGGGTGCCGGATCCGGCCCGGAGGGCGGCGGCGCTGGCTAGGCTGCCGTCGGCACGACCGAGGAGGGGCCTCCATGGGATCGCTGCAGCACACCCCGGCCGGACGTGCCCGGCCGCTCGCGCTCCTCACCGCGGTGCTCGTCGGCCTCCTCGCCGGGGGGATGGTCCTGATCGAGGTGGTGCTCCTGCCGTTCTGGCGCAGCGTCCCGCCGGAGGAGTTCCGCCGCTGGTTCACGGCGAACGCGCCCCGCATCCGCGCGCTCATGGTGCCGCTGGGGGCCGGCGCCGCGACGGCCGGCGTCGCCGCGGCGGTCGCGGAGGCGTCCGCCTCCCGCCGTCCCGGCCCGGCCTCGCTCGCGGCCGCAGCCACGGTGGGGGTCGTGACCGTCACCGTCACGGTGAACGAGCCGGCCAACGCCCGGTTCACCGGAGGGACGCTGACCGATGCCGAGACCAGGGACCTGCTGGGCACCTGGGCGCGCTGGCACCACCTCCGCGTCGCCCTCGGGATCCTCGCCACCGTGGCCGCGGCGTCGGCCCTCGGCGGGCGGCCTCAGCCGCGGGCGGCCCGGCGGATGGTGGTCAGGTAGCGCGCGGTCGCCAGCCGCTGGACCAGCGTGCTCGCCGGCCCGCCGAGGCGCGCCAGCGGCGAGGCCAGCCGGGCGAACACCCGCAGCGTGAAGACGACGTCCCCGCCGGGCTCCAGCCGGACGACGAACGCCTCCTCGCCGCTCTCCGGGTGGCCCGGCAGCGTGCCGTAGGCGAAGCCGCGCTCGTCGCCGGTCGGCTGCGCCCACACCACCCGGCAGGGGATGTCGTAGCCCAGCCGTGGCAGCCCCGCCGTGAGGACGACGACGGTCCCCGGCTCGCTCGCCGGCCCGGTGGCGCGCACCCGCAGGCCCACGCCGCGCTGCATCCGCCAGTCGAACACCGCTGCCGCGGCCCGCTCGAGGTCCGCCGTCCCGGAGCCGACGACGACCGAGCGCTCCACGGTGTCGTAGCCGGCGGGCAGCTCGGCGTCCCGCGTGGCCCCCACCTCGGCGTAGGTGAACGGGACACCGGCGAGGGCGGCGGGGTCGGTCGCACGGAGGAGGCCCACGTCGCCAGTCTGCCCGCCGGTAGTGTCGCGGCCACTGTGCTGCCCGCCGTCACCGCCACCCGCTACGTGACCCCCCTGCGCGAGGGTGGCTCGCTCCCCGGCCTGATGGAGGCCGACGACCTGGGCACCTACGTGGTCAAGTGGCGGGCCGCCGGGCAGGGCGTGAAGGTGCTGGTCGCCGAGGTGGTCTGCGGTGAGCTGGCCCGGGCGCTGTCGCTGCCGGTGCCCGCGCTGGTCACCGTCGACGTGGCGCCGGAGCTGGCGGTGGGGGAGCCCGACGTCGAGGTGCAGGAGCTGCTGCAGCGCTCGGCCGGGGTCAACCTCGGGCTGGACTACCTGCCCGGAGCGCTGGACTTCGAGGCCGGCGTCGCCGAGGTGGACGCCGAGCTGGCCGGCCGGGTGCTCTGGTTCGACGCCCTCGTGGGCAACGTCGACCGCTCCTGGCGCAACCCCAACATGCTGTTCTGGCACGGCCGGCTGCAGCTGATCGACCACGGGGCCACGCTGACCTTCCACCACAACTGGCCCGGTGCCCCGGCCGCGGTGACCCGGCCCTACGACGCCGCCCAGCACGCGCTGGTGGAGTGCTCGCCCGACGTGCGGGCCGCCGACGCCGCCCTCGGCGGGCGGGTCACCCGGCCGCTGCTCGAGGAGGTCCTGCGCCAGGTGCCCGACGACTGGCTGGAAGGCCCGTCGGCGGACGACGCCCCCGACGACGTCCGCGGGCGCTACGTCGACCAGTTGCGGGCCCGGCTGGCCGCCCGCGACGCCTGGCTGCCGCCGCTGGTGGCCCTCGCGGCCGAGGGCGGGGCCCGCCGGAAGGCCCCGCGCGGGGAGAACCGGCCGGCGTGGCTGGGCCCCCCGCCGCCGGAGGGGGTCACCCAACGGTGAGCCGGGACACCTTCGAGTACGCCGTCCTGCGGGTGGTGCCGCGGGTGGAGCGCGGGGAGTCGCTGAACGCCGGTGTCCTCGTGTACTGCCGGCAGCGGGACTACCTCGGCTCACGGGTGCACCTGGACGCCGACCGGCTGCACGCCCTCGACCCGACCGCCGACGCCGACGCCATCCGGCGGGCGCTGCAGGCCGCGGCCGACGTGTGTGCCGCGGACCCCGCCTCGGGCGCGGCCGGCCGGGAGGCGCTGGGCTCGCGGTTCCGCTGGCTCACCGCGCCGCGCAGCACCGTCGTCCAGGCCGGGCCCGTGCACACCGGGCTGACCGACGACCCCGACGCCGAGGCCGACCGGCTGCTGCGGCTGCTCGTCCTCCCCGTCGAGGCCTGAGGGGCACCTACCCCGCCGCGGTGAACGGCAGGTGACCTGCGGCTTCACGCGCAGGTCCACCGCCGGCCACACCCGGGTCGCTTCGGCTACCTAGCGTCGCGCGCGCCCCGCCCGCTCGAACCGAGGGACCCGATGCTGGACACCCCGAACTCCCCCCGTCGCGCGCTGCTGCCGTTCCTGGACCGCAAGCGGCACGGCAGCCGCAGCCACACCACCTGCTTCTACAAGTGCGGGAACGCCTGCGACTCCGCGATCCCCAACCAGACGGACCACCCGACGTTCGCCGACGTCGTCCAGACCGCGTTCAGCCGCCGCAGCGTGCTCAAGGCCGCCGGCGCGAGCGCGCTGGTCGTCGTCGCCGGACCGGTCGGCGCGGCCGCCGCGGGCGACCGGACCCGCCCCGGCCGCCCCGGGAGTGGTGGCACCGGCGGGGCGCTGACCTTCGCGCCCGTCGAGCAGAACCTCGAGGACGAACTCGTCACCGCCGCGGGCTACCGGTACTCGGTCGTCATGCGCTGGGGCGACCCGGTCGAGCGCGGCGCCCGCGACTTCGACGTCGACCGGCAGAGCCCGGACGCGCAGGCGACGCAGTTCGGCTACAACTGCGACTACATCGGCTTCCTGCCGCTGGACGGCGACCAGCGGGCCCTCCTGGTGGTGAACCACGAGTACACCAACGAGGAGCTGATGTTCTCCGGCTTCACCAGCCTCGAGGCGCTCACGCCGGACCAGAAGCGGATCGCGATGATGGCCCACGGCATCTCGGTCGTGGAGGTGCAGCGCGCGGGCACGGGCGGCGAGTGGCGTCCGGTGCGCACCGGACACCGCAACCGCCGGATCACCACGTCGACGCCGATGGAGCTCACCGGCCCGGCGGCTGGCTCGGAGTACCTGCGCACGACGGCCGACCCCTCCGGGCGCCGCGTGCTCGGCACGCTGAACAACTGCGCTGGCGGCATGACCCCGTGGGGCACCACGCTGCACGGCGAGGAGAACTTCAACCAGTACTTCGGCGCCACGGGGCCGGTGACCGACCCCGAGGGCCGGTACAAGCGCTACGGGATCGGCACGACCGGACCGGCCAGCCGCCGCTGGGAGACCGTCGACCCGCGGTTCGACCTGGCCCAGGAGCCCAACGAGGCGAACCGGTTCGGCTGGGTCGTCGAGGTCGACCCGTACGACCCGCGGTCGACGCCGAAGAAGCGCACCGCGCTGGGCCGGTTCAAGCACGAGGGCGCCAACGTGCGGATCGCCGAGGACGGCCGGGTCGTCGCCTACTCCGGCGACGACGAGCGGTTCGACTACATCTACAAGTTCGTCTCGCGGAAGGAGTACCGGGAGGGCCCCGACAAGGCCACGCGGGCGCACAACCTGACGCTCCTGGACGACGGCGACCTCTACGTCGCCCGCTTCACCGGCGACTCGCCGGCCGTCGAGATCGACGGCAGCGGGCGGCTGCCCTCCGACGGGGAGTTCGACGGCACCGGCCGCTGGATCCCGCTGGTCGTGGACGGGCAGTCGAAGGTCCCGGGCCGCGACGTCGCCTGGGTGCTGACCTTCACCCGGCTGGCCGCCGACGAGGTCGGCACGGCCGACGCCTCGCTCGCGCCCACCCGGATGGACCGCCCCGAGGACATCCAGGTCAACCCCGCCAACGGCCGGGTGTACGCCGCGCTGACCAACAACTCCAACCGGACGACGGGAGCCGACGAGGCGAACCCGCTGACGGGGTCCTGGGCGTTCAACTCGGACACGGGCGTCTACGAGCTGCGCACGGGCAACCGCAACGGCCACGTGATCGAGTGGGAGGAGACCGACGGGATCGCCGGGCAGACGTTCGCCTGGCGGGTCTTCCTCGTCTGCGGCGACCCGGAGAAGCCCGAGACGTACTTCGCCGGTTTCGACAAGTCGAGGGTCAGCGCGATCTCCTGCCCGGACAACCTGGAGTTCGACCCGGCGGGCAACCTGTGGATCTCCACCGACGGCACCGCGCTCTCCCGGGTCAACCAGCAGTCGGGCACCGCGGCGGGGACGAACGACGGGCTGTTCGCCGTCCCCACCGAGGGCCGCGAGCGCGGCTTCGTCAAGGCGTTCCTGACCGTGCCGATCGGTGCCGAGTGCAGCGGCCCGATGATCACCACCGACGCCCGCTCGGTGTTCGTCGCGGTGCAGCACCCCGGTGAGCTGGACGGCTCGACGCGGGACGACCCGGCCAGCACCTGGCCGGACCGCCTCCAGCAGCGGCCGTTCCCGCGGCCCAGCGTGGCGGTCGTGTACCGGGAGGACGGCGGCCGCGTCGGCAGCTGATCAGGACCGCTCTGCCCCGGCCCTTCGCGAGCGCGCGATGGGCCCCGCAGGGCGGCCGACGGGGCCGGCGCCCGCGCTCTGCGGGCGTCGGCCCGGCCCACTAGCGTCCGGGCATCGACGTCCACCAGAGCCGAGGGACCCCGATGACGGAGCCGTCCACCCCCCGCCGCCGCCTCTTCCTGCCCCTCCTGCACTCGGTCCGCCACGGCAGTCGCAGCCACGCGACCTGCTACTACAAGTGCGGCAACGCCTGCGACGCGGCCGTGCCGAACCGGACCGACAACCCCACGTTCGAGTCCGTCGTCCAAACGGTCATCAGCCGGCGTGCCCTGCTCAAGGTGGCCGGGACGGGGGCCCTGGTCGTGGCGGCGACCCCGCTGTTCCCGGAACCGACGGCGGCCACGCCGGGACGCCAGGGGACGACCGGGGACGGCGCCCTCACCTTCCAGCCGGTCGAGCAGAACTTCCTCGACGAGCTCGTCGTCGCCGCCGGGTACCGCTCGGCCGTCGTGATCCGCTGGGGCGACCCGGTCGAGGAGGGCGCGCCGGACTTCGACGTCGAGGCCCAGACCGCCGAGGCCCAGGCCACGCAGTTCGGCTACAACTGCGACTTCATCGGCTTCCTGCCGCTCGGACGCCGGCGCGCACTGCTCGTGGTCAACCACGAGTACACCAACGAGCAGCTGATGTTCTCGGGCGTCCCCGAGGAGGAGGCGCCCACCACCGACGAGCAGAAGCGCGTCGCGATGATGGCCCACGGCATCTCCGTGGTGCAGATCGAGCGGCAGGGCGACTCGGGCGTGTGGCTGCCGACCCCCGAGCGCGACCGCAACCGCCGGATCACCGCCGCGACGCCCTTCCGGGTCACCGGTCCCGCCGCGGGGTCGGAGTACCTGCGGACGACCGCCGACCCGGAGGGCCGCACCGTCCTGGGCACGCTCAACAACTGCGCCGGCGGCATCACCCCCTGGGGCACCACGCTGCACGGCGAGGAGAACTTCAACCAGTACTTCGGGACGTCGGTCCCCATTCCCGAGGACCCGCGGGAGCCCCGTCTGGGGCGCTACAGCGTCAGCGCCGAGGACGCTGCCGGCCGGCGGTGGGAGGCCGTCGACCCGCGGTTCGACCTGGCCCAGGAGCCCAACGAGGTCAACCGCTTCGGCTGGATCGTCGAGGTCGACCCCCACGACCCCACGTCGACCCCGCGCAAGCACACCGCGCTGGGGCGCTTCAAGCACGAGGGCGCCAACGTCCGCATCGCCGAGGACGGCCGGGTCGTCGCCTACTCCGGCGACGACGAGCGGTTCGACTACATCTACAAGTTCGTGTCGAAGGGGACGTACCGGGAGGGGGACGGCTGCGAGGCCCGGGCGCACAACATGACGCTGCTCGAGGAGGGTGACCTCTACGTCGCCCACTTCTCCGGTGACTCGCCGGCGGCCGAGATCGACGGCAGCGGCACCCTGCCCGGCGACGGGGAGTTCGACGGCACCGGCACCTGGGTCCCGCTGGTCAAGGACGGCCGCTCGATGATCCCCGGCAAGGACGTCGCCTGGGTCCTGACCTTCACCCGGCTGGCCGCCGACCGCGTGGGCAAGCAGCTGGACGCCGACGGGGACTTCCCCGACCCGGCCAACCCGGTGGTGGTCGACCCCGGGCAGGTGGCCACGAAGATGGACCGGCCCGAGGACATCCAGGTCAACCCGGTCAACGGGCGCGTCTACGCGGCCCTCACGAACAACTCGAACCGGACCGGCCAGGACGGCCGGCCCGGGGCGGACGAGGCGAACCCGGTGAGCCGGTCGTTCGCCTTCGACCCCGAGGACGGCACCTACGAGGAGCGCCCGGGCAACCGCAACGGCCACGTCATCGAGTGGGAGGAGACCGGCTCGATCGCCGGGGACACCTTCGCCTGGCGGGTCTTCATCCTGGCCGGCAACCCGGAGGACCCCGGGACGTACTTCGCCGGCTATGACAAGTCGCAGGTCAGTGCGATGTCCTGCCCGGACAACCTGGAGTTCGACCCGGCCGGGAACCTGTGGATCTCCACGGACGGCACCGTGCTGTCCACCCGCAACCAGGAGGCGGGCACCATCGGGGGGACCAACGACGGGCTCTTCGCCGTCCCGACCGAGGGGCCCGAGCGCGGGCACCTCAAGGCGTTCCTGACCGTGCCGATCGGTGCCGAGTGCAGCGGCCCGATGATCCCCCGGGACGGACGGTCGGTGTTCGTGTCGGTGCAGCACCCGGGGGAGACCACCGGCTCGACGCGGGACACCCCGTCGAGCACCTGGCCCGACCGGCTGCCCGAGCGGCCGTTCCCGAGGCCCAGCGTGGTGGTGGTGGCCCGCGAGGACGGCGGCCGCATCGGCAGCTGAGCACCGGGTCGGCGATTTCCGCGGAAACCGACGCCTGACGGCCGGCGGTTTCCGGGGAAACCGCCGGTCAGGCCGGGAACAGGGCGTCGATCCGGCGGGCCAGCTCGACGTCGAGCTCGGTGACCCCGCCCGCGGAGTGGGTGACCAGCGTCAGGTGGAGGGTGCGCCAGCGCAGGTCGACGTCGGGGTGGTGGTCCATCTGCTCGGCGACGAACGCGATCCGCACGAGCGCGGCGACGGCGTCCGGGAACCCGGGTAGCTGGACGGCGCGCCGGATGCCCGCGCCGTCCCCTGACCACGACGTCAGCCCGGACAGCGCGGCGGCGAGTTCGTCGGCGGAGAGGCGGGGCGGTCGCGGCACGGCGGTCATCCTGCCGCGTTCGACGGCGTCGTCCCAGCTCCCCGCGGCGCGCGGAGCGCGTCGCGGGGTGGCACGAGGTCCTTCATCAGAGGTGCAGGCCGCACTCGGTCTTGCCGCGGCCTGCCCAGCGACCGGCGCGCGGGTCCTCGCCGGGCGCCACCGGGCGGGTGCACGGCGCGCAGCCGATGGAGGCGTAGCCGATCTCCTGCAGCGGGTTGACCGGCACCTGGTGCTCGGCGATGTAGGCGTCGACGTGCTCCTGCGTCCACGCGGCCAGCGGGTTGACCTTCACCATGCCGCGCTTGGCGTCCCAGTCGACGACCTTCGTGCCGGCGCGGGTGGGCGACTCGTCGCGGCGGACGCCCGAGCCCCAGGCCACGTAGCCGGACAGCGCCTCGGCCAGCGGCTGCACCTTGCGCAGCGAGCAGCACAGGTCGGGGTCGCGTTGGTGCAGCTCGGCGCCGTGCTCGGCGTCCTGCTCGGCGACGGTCTGCTCGGGCCGCACGTTGACCAGCGTGATCGGCATGACCCCGCTGATCCAGTCGCGGGTGCCGATGGTCTCGGCGAAGTGGTAGCCGGTGTCGAGGAAGACGACGTTGACGCCGGGAACCGCCCGCGACGCCAGGTGCGCGAGCAGGCCGTCGGCCATGGAGGAGGTGACCGCGAAGTCGTCCCCGAAGGTCTCGCCGGCCCAGCGCAGGACGGCGAGCGCCTGCTCGACGGGGTCGGCGATGCCCTCGAAGCGGGCGTCGGCCGCGGCTGCCACCTCCGGAGTGGCGAGCTCCGGCGTGGGCCGGACGGCGGTCGTCATGGCTGGTGCACTCCTGTCCCGGTGAGCCGGACGGTGAAGGTCCGCAGGCAAGCGGCGCAGTGCCACTCGCTCCCGTCCCCGTGCGGGGTCAGTTCCTCGTCCCCGCAGTACGGGCAGAAGAACACGGGCAGGTCCCGCGTTCTTCCGCTCGGACCTGCGGGTTCGTCGGTCACAGCAGCCAGGACTCCTCGGCCCGCGCCACGTAGGCGGCGAACCGCTCGCCCGGCTCCCGGCGCTCGAGGTAGCCGCGCAGCACCCGCTCGCAGTAGTCGGCGGACTCGGCCTTGGTCACCTTGTGGCCGCGGAACTTGCGGCCGAAGGCGGCCTCGGTACCGAGGTGGCCGCCCAGGTGCACCTGGAAGCCCTCGACCATCTCGCCGCTGTCGTCGCGCACCATCGAGCCCTTGAAGCCGATGTCGGCGGTCTGGAAGCGGGCGCAGCTGTTCGGGCAGCCGTTGACGTTGATGCCGATCGGCTCGTCGAAGTCCGGGAGCCGCTTCTCCAGCTCGGCGTAGAGGTCCTGGGCGTGCTGCTTGGTCTCGACGATCGCGAGCTTGCAGAACTCCAGCCCCGTGCAGGCCATCGTGCCGCGGCGGAAGGCGCTCGGCCGCACCAGCAGGTCGTGCTCGGCCAGCGCGGCGACGAGGTCCTCGACCCGCTCGTCGGGGACGTCGAGGATGACCATCTTCTGCTGCGTCGTCGTCCGGGTGCGCCCCTGCCCGTACTCGTCGGCGAGGTCGGCGATCCGGGTGAGCAGGCTGCCGGTGATCCGGCCGGTGCGCAGCGCGAAGCCGACGGCGTTGGTGCCGTCCTTCTGCCGGGCGACGCCGACGTGGTCGCGGGACTCGTGCTTCGGCGGGGCCGCGGCGGGGCCGTCGGGGAGCTCCACGTGCAGGTACTCCTCCTCCAGCACCTGGCGGAACTTCTCCGGGCCCCAGTCGGCCATGAGGAACTTGATGCGGGCCCGGTTGCGCTGTCGGCGGTAGCCATAGTCGCGGAAGATCGACGTGCAGGCCGCCCAGACCTCGGTCACCTGGTCGGGCCGCACGAAGACGCCGACGCGCTGCGCGAACATCGGGTTGGTCGACAGGCCGCCGCCGACCCACAGGTCGTAGCCGGCCTCGCCCTCGGCGTTGCGCACGCCGACGAAGGAGACGTCGTCGATCTCCGGCTCGGTGCAGTGGTCGACGCAGCCGGACATCGACGTCTTCCACTTGCGCGGCAGGTTGCTGAACTCGGGGCTGCCGACGTACTTCGCCACCGTCTGCGCCATGACCTCGGTGGCGTCGAGGACCTCGTCCTCCAGGACGCCGGCCAGCGGGCAGTTGAGCATGCCGCGCGGGGTGTCGCCGCAGGCCTCCGTCGTGGTGAGGCCGACCTCCTCGAGCCGGCGCCAGATCTCGGGGACGTCCTCGATGCGGATCCAGTGGTACTGGATGTTCTGCCGGTCGGTGACGTCGGCGACGTCGCGCCCGAACTCGGTGCTGATGCCGCCGATGGTCCGCAGCTGGGCGCTGGTCAGCGACCCGCCGTCGGTCCGCACGCGCATCATGAAGTACGAGTCCTCGAGCTCCTCGGGCTCCAGCACGGCGGTCTTGCCGCCGGGGATGCCCTGGGCCCGCTGGGTGTAGAGGCCCATCCACCGCATCCGGCCGCGCAGGTCGGAGGGGTCGATGCCGCCGAAGCCGGTGTGCGCGTAGATGTCGAGGACCCGCTGACGCACCGTGAGGCCGTCGGCGTCCTTCTTCATCCGCTCGTTGGGGTTGAGCGGCTCCCGGTAGCCCAGCGCCCACTGGCCCTGGCCACGCTGGGGCCTGCTGCTGGTGCGGGGGGTCGTCACGGTGGCACTTCCTTCTGCGCCGTCCGCCGCGGCGCCGAGACCGGACGGGATGGGCGCTGCCAGATCGGGAGGCGCAGCGGCCGCTGCGGGGGACCGAGGTCAGCGCGCAGGGCGACAGACCGCGCTGCTGACCAGCGCGAGGTCGATGTGACGGCGCGCGACGAGGAGCAGGGCGCGACCGGTCACGCTCCCATGGTCCCACACCCGGCCGGATCGCAGGGGTGTGACTCAGGTAACAGGCGCCGAGACCCCGTCCATGGCCGTCCGGATGCGCGCGACCGACTCGGGGAGCGGGGTCCGCGAGGTGTCGATGACGACCTCGGCGCGCGCCGGCGGCTCGTAGGGGTCGTCGATGCCGGTGAACCCGGTGATCTGCCCGGCGCGGGCCCGGGCGTACAGGCCCTTGACGTCGCGGCCCTCGCACACCTCCAGTGGCGTGGACAGGTGCACCAGCACGAACCGGCCGTGCCGCTCGACCAGCGCGCGGGCCTCCTCGCGGGCGGCCTCGTACGGCGCGATCGCGGCGACCACGGCCGTGCCGCCGTGCTTGACCACCTCACCGGCGACGAAGCCGATCCGGCGGATGTTGAGGTCGCGGTCCTCGCGTGAGAAGGACAGCTCGCTGGACAGGTGGGTGCGCACCACGTCGCCGTCCAGGACGGTCACCGGCCGGCCCTCGGCCTCCAGGTCCGCGACCAGCGCGTCGGCGATCGTGGACTTGCCCGCCCCGGAGAGGCCGGTGAGGAACACGGTGACGCCGGGTCGCTGCGCAGCTGACATGCGGCCAGTCTCGCCCAGCGCGCAGCCGGGGCGGCTACCGACCCTGCCCGACGGCCGCGTCGCTGAAGGAGCGCCAGGCCTCCTCGAGCGCGGCCAGCTCCGCGACCTCCGCGGGCAGCGAGCCTGCGACGACGTCGGCCAGGGTGACCCGTTCGAGCACCCGGCGGTAGGCCTCGCGGGCGGCCACCCACACCGAGGCCAGCGGGACGGCGGTGCCGGAGTACTCGACGTCCTCCGGACGCTGGCCGTGGACCTCGGCGAGGAACCCCTGCTCCACCCGCATGACCCGGGCGATGGAGACCTCCGACGGCGGCAGGGCCAGCCGGTAGCCGCCCTCCCGGCCGCGCTGGCTGGTGACCAGGCGGGCGTGCTGCAGGTCGCTGAGGATCGACTGGAGGAACCGGGAGGGGATGCCCTGGGCCGCGGCGATGCGGTCGCAGGTCAGGGCCCCCGGTGCCGCGGCGGCCAGTTCCACGGCGGCACGGACGGCGTAGTCGACCCGGGCGGTGATGCGCACGCCGGCCAGTCTGCCCCGTCTGCGAGGGTGGCAGGGTGTCCCGGCTGCGTTTCACCACCTTGGTGGAGGCGCCGCTGACCGTGGCCTTCGACGTCGCGCGCGCCCTCGGCCGCCCCTGGCCGGCGCCGCTGGACGAGCTCGTGTCCGTCCGGCCGCTGCGGGACGTGTACGCCGCGGGGCCCGGCCGTGGCTGGCGCTGGCTCACCCACTCCCGCCGTTTCACCGCCACCGGCGCCGGCACCCTCGTCGAGGAGGAGGTCGACTGGGCGACCGCGCTGCCGCGCCCGCTCGGGCGGCTGGTGGACCCCCTGCTGCGCCGACGGGTGCGCCGCGCGATGCGGGCCCACCTCGACGGCTACGCCGCCGCGGCGGCACGGGCCGCCCTCGACGTCGTCCAGGTGGTCGGCGCCGCGCTGGTGGACGGCGACCGGGTGCTCGTCGCCCAGCGGTCGGGCGGTCCCTACGACGGCTGCTGGGAGTTCCCCGGCGGCAAGGTGGAGCCGGGGGAGGACGAGCTCGCCGCGCTGGTCCGGGAGATCGGCGAGGAGCTCGGCGTGACCGTCGTCCCGCAGGCGTTCCTGGGTGAGGTGGTGCTCGACGGCGTCGTCGCCGGCGGGCTGCCCGGCGCCTCGACCCTGCGGGTGTGGTGGGCCCGCGTCGAGCCAGGGAGCGAGGTCACCGCCCACGAGCACAGCGAGCTGCGCTGGCTCGCCGCCGACGAGCTGGAGTCGCTGGACTGGATCCCCGCGGACCGGCCGCTGCTGCCCGCTGTCCGCACCCTGCTCGCCCGGCTCTGACGCGCCGTGGGCGCCGTCCCGGGGCAGGGACGGCGCCCACGGCGCGGGGTCCTCTACTTGAAGACGTCCTTGACCTTCTCGCCGGCCTGCTTCAGGTTGCCCGACGCCTGGTCGGCCTGGCCCTCGGCCTTGAGGTCGCGGTCGCCGGTGGCGTCGCCGACGGCTTCCTTGCCCTTGCCGGAGACCTCCTCGGCCTTGTTCTTCATCTTGTCGATGCCGCTCATGTCGACTCCTCTCGTCGGTCCTGGCGAGGTACCCGGGAACGGTCGAGCTGACACGTGCGGCCGCCCAGGAGCGGAAGACGTCCGGTTTCCGGCGGAATTCGGCGGAGGTCCTGCAGTAGACGTGCACCCCCGGGCGCACGCAAGTGTCATTCCACCCTGTGAGATCCTGAGCCGAGGTCACAAGTCGGTGACGGTCGTGGACGGCCTTCGCGGAGCGCGCCTAGGGTCCCCGCGTACCGGGTTGGCCCGGTCACTGTCCGCACGACCCCGGCCGCCCGTCCACGGACGCCCGGCTGCCGGCGAACCAGTCCGTTCCCCCCGCAGAGCGGGACGAGGGAGGCATTGCACGTGAGGTTGAGCAAGCGCTCTGCTGCGCTCATCGCGACCGGTGTGTCCGGCGCGATGGCGCTGTCCGCCTGTGGCGGCGGCGACGACAGCGCGTCCGGCGAAGGCGGCGGTGGCGGCGAGGGTGGCGGCACCTTCAGCATGTACATCGGTGAGCCGCAGAACCCGCTGATCCCGGGCAACACCACCGAGAGCGAGGGCGACCAGGTCGTCAACTCGCTGTGGACCGGTCTGGTGCGCTACACGGCCGAGGGCGAGGTGGACTACTCCACCGGCGTCGCCGAGTCCATCGAGTCCACGGACAACACCACCTGGACCGTGACCCTGAAGGACGGCTGGACCTTCCACGACGGCACCCCTGTCGACGCGGAGTCCTTCGTCGACGCGTGGAACTACACCGCGTACAGCCCGAACGCCCAGGGCGGTGCCGGCTACCTGTCCCGGATCGCCGGCTACGAGGACCTGCAGGCCCCCGTGGACGAGGCGACCGGCGAGCCGGCCGGTGAGCCCGCCGCCACGGAGATGAGCGGCCTCCAGGTCGTGGACGAGACCACCTTCACGGTGACGCTCAGCTCGCCGTTCTCGCAGTTCCCGACCATCACCGGGTACAACCCCTTCTACCCGCTGCCGGACTCCTTCTTCGAGGACCCGGAGGCCTTCGGCCGCCAGCCGGTCGGCAACGGCCCGTTCCAGGCCGAGGAGGAGTTCGTCCCCGGTGAGGGCATCACCCTGACCCGCTACGAGGACTACGCGGGCGAGCAGGCCGCGCAGGCCGAAGGCGTCGAGTACCGCGTCTACGCCGAGGTGGACACCGCCTACACCGACGTCCAGGACGGCAACCTCGACATCGTCGACGTCATCCCGCCGGACGCCATCGCCACCGCCGAGTCCGAGTTCGGTGAGCGCTTCATCGAGACCACCTCGTCGCAGATCACCTACCTGGGCTTCCCGACCTACGACCAGCGCTTCGCCGACCCGCGCGTCCGGCAGGCGATCTCGATGGCCGTCGACCGGGAGGCCATCTCGCAGGCGATCTTCGAGGGCACCCGCGCGCCGGCCGACTCCTTCATCGGCCCGGTGGTCGAGGGCTACCGCGAGGGCATCTGCACCTACTGCACGCTGGACGTCGACCAGGCCAACCAGCTGCTCGACGAGGCCGGCTTCGACCGGAGCCAGCCGATCGACCTGTGGTTCAACGCCGGCGCCGGCCACGACGCGTGGATGGAGGCCGTGGGCAACCAGCTGCGCGACAACCTCGGCGTCGAGTACACCCTGCAGGGCAACCTGGACTTCGCCGAGTACCTGCCCCTGGGTGAGTCCCGCGGTTTCACCGGGCCGTTCCGGTACGGCTGGAGCTTCGACTACCCGAGCGCGGACAGCTACCTGACCCCGCTGTTCACCGCCGCGGCCCAGCCGCCGGCCGGCTCGAACTACACGTTCTACGAGAACCCCCAGGTCACGCAGCTGCTGACCCAGGGCGACCAGGCGGGGACGCCGGAGGAGGCCGTGGCCTTCTACCAGCAGGCCGAGGACATCCTCCTCCAGGACATGCCGATGGCCCCGATGTTCTTCACCGAGATCCAGACGGTCCACTCGGAGAACGTCAGCAACGTGGCGCTGGACCTGTTCCAGCGCATCGACGTCGCCGCGGTCACCGTCAACTGATCCACCCGTAGGGCCCGCACCACCCGCCGGGGGCGCCGTCCGGTCCAGGACAGTCGCCCCCGGCGGCACGAGCGGCCCCCACCGCGCACGATGTAACCGGCGCCGCCGTGCCCGCGCGGCCGCGCACACACCCGAGGGGGAACATGGGCCGCTACGTCGCGCGCCGCCTCTTGCTCGCCATCCCGGTCCTGATCGGCGCCTCCTTCCTAATCTTCGCGCTCGTCTACGCCCTGCCGGGCGACCCCATCCGCGCCCTGGCCGGTGACCGCCCGCTGTCCCCGGCGGTGGTCGCGCAGCTGCGCGACGACTTCAACCTCAACGACCCGCTGGGTGTCCAGTACGTCAAGTACGTGGGCGACCTGCTGCAGGGCGACCTGGGTACCGACTTCTCCGGCCGGCCGGTGAGCGAGACGATCGCCCGCGTCCTGCCGGTCACTATCCGACTGGCCCTCGTCGCGATCGCCTTCGAGGTGCTCATCGGCCTGGTCGCCGGCGTCCTGGCCGGGATCCGGCGCAACAGCTTCTTCGACAACCTGGTCCTGGTCTCCTCGACCCTGGTCGTCTCCATCCCGATCCTGGTGCTGGCCTTCGTCTCGCAGTACCTGTTCGGACTCAAGCTCGGCTGGTTCCCCATCGCCGGCACCCGGGAGGGCTGGTACAGCTACCTCCTGCCGGGCCTGGTGCTCGCCTCCGGATCGCTGGCCTACGTCGCCCGCCTGACCCGGACCAGCCTCGCGGAGAACCTGCGCGCCGACTACGTCCGGACGGCGCGGGCCAAGGGCCTGCCCGGCCGTACCGTGGTCGTCCGGCACACGCTGCGCAACAGCCTGATCCCGGTCATCACCTTCATCGGGGCCGACATCGGCACGCTGATGGGCGGCGCGATCGTCACCGAGTCGGTCTTCAACCTGCCGGGCGTGGGCCGGGAGATCTACGACGCCGTCCGCGCCCAGGAGGGCGCGGTGGTCGTCGGCATCGTGACCCTGCTGGTGTTCTTCTACATCTTCTTCAACCTGGTGGTGGACGTGCTCTACGCCGTCCTCGACCCGAGGATCCGCTATGACTGACCAGCAGCAGTTGGACCTGCGCCGCGACGAGGTGGAAGCAGGCACGCAGACCGGCCTGGCCAGCCCCTCGGTCGACGTCACCAGCAGCCGGCAGAACAGCCTGTGGAGCGACGCCTGGGGCGAGCTCAGGCGCAACCCGCTCTTCTGGATCGGTGCCGTGCTCGGCCTGGTCTTCACCCTGATGGCGGTCTTCCCGCAGCTGTTCGCGCGTGGCGCGGACCCGCGCGACTGCGACCTGGCCAACTCGCGGGCGACCCCCTCGGCCGAGCACTGGTTCGGCTTCGACCAGCAGGGTTGCGACTACCTGGCCAACGTCGTCTACGGCGCCCGGAGCTCGCTGGTCATCGGTGTCACCGCGGTGCTGGTCGTGCTGGTGCTGGGAGTGGTCGTGGGCGCCGTCGCCGGCTACTCCGGCGGCTTCGCCGACGGCCTGCTCTCCCGCGTGGCGGACATCTTCTACGGGCTGCCGCTGATCCTCGGTGCGCTGGTGGTCCTGCGCAGCGGGATCCTCGGCCGCGGCGTCCTCGCCGTCGCGATCGCGCTGGCGGCGTTCGGCTGGATGACCGCGATGCGGCTGGTCCGCTCCCAGGTCATCGCGGTGAAGAGCTCCGACTACGTCGCGGCGGCCCGGGCGATGGGGGCTTCCAGCCCGCGGATCCTCATCCGGCACATCCTGCCCAACGCGGTCGCGCCGGTGCTGGTCTACGCGACGATCACCATCGGGGTCCTGATCGCCGCCGAGGCGACGCTGACCTACCTCGGCGTGGGCCTGCAGCGCCCGGCGATCTCGTGGGGGCTGCAGATCGACGCCGGGCAGAACCTGCTGCGGACCGCACCTCACCTGGTGCTCTTCCCGAGCCTCGTCCTGACCCTGACCGTGATGGCCTTCATCATGATGGGCGACGCCCTCCGGGACGCCCTCGACCCGAGGCAGCGCGCATGACCCGACCCGAACCGTCCGCATCCGTCCTGCTCGGCACCGGCGTGGGGACGCCCGTGCTCGAGGTCGACGACCTGCACGTCGAGTTCCGCACCCGCTCCGGTGTGGTCAACGCCGTCAACGGCATCAGCTACAGCCTGGCCGAGGGCGAGACGCTGGCCATCCTCGGCGAGTCCGGCTCGGGCAAGTCGGTCTCGGCGCAGGCGATCATGGGGATCCTCGACAGCCCCCCCGCGGTCATCACCGGCGGCGGGATCCACTTCGAGGGCCGCGACCTGCTGGCCATGTCGCGGGAGGAGCAGCGGAAGGTCCGCGGCCCGGGCATCTCGATGATCTTCCAGGACGCGCTGTCCTCGCTGAACCCCGTCTACAGCGTCGGCTTCCAGATCGGCGAGATGTTCCGCGCCCACCGTGGGATGTCGCGGCGGGACGCCAAGAAGCGGGCGATCGAGCTGATGGACCGGGTGCGGATCCCCGGGGCCGCGTCCCGGGTGAACGACTACCCGCACCAGTTCTCCGGCGGCATGCGCCAGCGGGTCATGATCGCCATGGCGATCGCCCTCGACCCGCGCGTGCTCATCGCCGACGAGCCCACCACCGCCCTCGACGTCACGGTGCAGGCGCAGGTGATGGACCTGCTCAAGGACCTGCAGCGCGACACCGGGATGGGCCTGATCCTCATCACCCACGACCTGGGCGTGGTGAACGAGGTCGCCGACAACGTGGCGGTCATGTACGCCGGGCGGATCGTCGAGCGCGGCACCGTGGACGACGTCTTCAGCGCCCCGGCGCACCCCTACACCGACGGTCTGATGAGCTCGGTGCCCCAGGTGGAGGCCAAGGGCGGCCGGCTGCAGCCGATCGTCGGCCAGCCGCCGAACCTGGCGGCGATCCCCAGCGGCTGCCCCTTCCACCCGCGGTGCTCGCGCCGCCGGCTCGGTGCCGCGGCGGCGCCCGGCCGCGAGTGCGCCACCGACGACCCGCCGCTGCGCCTGGTCGTCCCGGGCCGCGAGGCGGCCTGCCACTACAGCGAGGAGGTCCTCGGTGTCTGACGACAGCTCCGGGAGCACCGCAGCGAGGAACGAGCGAGGAGCGGACCGGAGCGCGGAGTCGGACCGGTCGGCGCTGCCTGAGGCCGCGACGGGGGCGACCGCCGCGTCCCGCACCGCGTCCCCGTCGGCCACGCCCGGCGAGACGCTGCTGGAGATCCGAGGCCTGAAGAAGCACTTCCCGCTGACCCAGGGGATCGTCTTCAAGCGCACCGTCGGCCACGTCCGGGCCGTGGACGGCGTCGACCTGACCATGCGCCGTGGCGAGACCGTGGGCCTGGTCGGCGAGTCCGGCTGCGGCAAGTCGACGGTGTCCAAGCTGCTGGTGGCACTGGAGAAGCCGACCGACGGGCAGATCCTCTACAAGGGCCGCGACGTCGCGAGGATGAGCGGCCGCGCGCTCAAGGCCTACCGGCGCGAGGTCCAGATCATCTTCCAGGACCCGTACGCCTCGCTGAACCCCCGGATGACCGTCGGCGACATCGTCTCCGAGGGCTGGGCGGTGCACTCCGACGTCGCCCCGAAGAAGGGCCGGCTGCAGCGCACCCAGGAACTGCTCGACCGCGTCGGCCTCAACCCAGACTACGTCAACCGCTACCCGCACCAGTTCTCCGGCGGGCAGCGGCAGCGCATCGGCATCGCGCGGGCACTGGCCCTGCGGCCCGAGGTCATCGTCTGCGACGAGCCGGTGTCGGCCCTCGACGTCTCGGTGCAGGCGCAGGTCGTGAACCTGCTCGAGGACCTGCAGGACGAGTTCGGCCTGTCCTACCTGTTCATCGCCCACGACCTGTCGGTGGTCCGGCACATCTCCGACCGGGTCGCGGTCATGTACCTCGGCAGCGTGGTGGAGGAGGGCACCGACGACCAGGTCTACGGCTCGCCGTCGCACCCCTACACCCAGGCGCTGCTGTCCTCGGTGCCGCTGCACGAGCCGCACCTGCGCGGCCAGAAGGACCGGATCCTGCTCCAGGGCGACGTGCCGAGCCCGGCCAACCCGCCGTCGGGCTGCCGGTTCCGCACCCGCTGCTGGAAGGCCCAGGACATCTGCGCCCAGGAGGCCCCGGCACTGGTCGACCGCGGCCAGGGCCACCCCTCGGCCTGCCACTTCGCCGAGGCCCGCACGGTCGTCCCGACCGAGTGACGGACTCGCGGCCCGTCGAGGGAGTCCGGGGAGAATCCTCCCGTGACTCCCTCCCGCCGCCTGCTCCTGGTGCACGCCCACCCCGACGACGAGACGATCAACAACGGCGCCACGATGGCCCGCTACGTCGCCGAGGGGGCCCAGGTCACCCTGCTCACCTGCACGCTGGGTGAGGAGGGCGAGGTCCTCGTCCCCGAGCTCGCCCTCCTGGCCCCCGAGCACGCCGACCAGCTGGGCGGCTACCGGATCGGCGAGCTGCGGGCGGCGATGGAGGCGCTCGGCGTCACCGACTGGCGCTTCCTCGGCGGCCCGGGCCGCTACCGGGACTCCGGGATGATGGGGACGCCGGCCAACGCCAAGCCCCGCGCCTTCTGGAACGCCGACCTCGCCGAGGCGGTGGCGCACGCGGTCGCCGTCGTCCGGGAGGTCCGGCCGCAGGTGCTGGTCACCTACGACGAGCACGGCGGCTACGGCCACCCCGACCACATCCAGGCGCACCGGGTCGCGATGGGCGCCGTGGCCGCCGCCGCGGACCCCGCCTACCGCCCGGAGCTCGGCGCGGCGTGGGAGGTGGCCAAGGTCTACTGGTGCTGCGTGCCGCGCTCGGTGATGCACCAGGGCATCGAGGCCATGGCCGCGCTGGGGGAGGCCTCGCCGTTCGACTCGCTGGGCGAGGTGGACGACGTGCCGTTCGTCGTCCCCGACGAGCTGGTCGCCGCGGCCGTCGACGGGCGGGCGCACGCCGGCCGCAAGGACGCCGCGATGCGCGCGCACGCCACCCAGATCACCGTCGACGGCCCCTTCTTCGCCCTGTCGAACAACCTGGGCCAGGAGGTCCTCGGCACCGAGTACTACCGGCTGGTGAAGGGGGAGCGCGGCACGGCCGACGGCTGGGAGGACGACCTGTTCGCCGGCCTGGACGCGTGATCCGGCAGCTGTCGGCGGCCCTGCTGGTCACCGTGCTGGCGGCGTGGCTGGCGCTGGTCGAGGTGTTCTGGCTGCCGCTGCGGGTGTTCGGCGTCCCCCTGCCGGTGTCGGTGGCGGCCGCCGTCGCCGGCAACCTGCTGCTGGTCGCCCTGGCCGCGCGGCTGACCGGCTCACGGCCGGCGGCCGTGCTGCCGGCGCTGGTGTGGCTCGTCGTGGCGGTGGGGGCGAGCCTGCGCCGGCCGGAGGGCGACCTGCTGCTGGTCGGCAGCGGCGTCCTCGGCCTCCTGTCCCTGGCCTTCCTGATCGCCGGCGTGGTGGCCGCGGCCTTCGCCGTCGGCAAGGTGCTCGCCGCGCCGCGGGACGGCGTCAGACCGGTGCGTACCGGTGGTGGTAGCGGTGGTGCTCGATGAGGCCCGCCGCCCGGTAGAGCGCCCGCGCCGGGGCGTTGGAGGCGGCCACCTGCCGGTAGAGCCACCGCGCGCCGCGCTCGGCGCCCCAGCGCTGCACCGCGGCCATGACAGCGGTCGCGAGGCCCTGCCGGCGGTACCGCTCCTCGACGGTGACGGCGGCGACCCCGAGCCACCCGTCGGTGACCACCCCCCGGGCCACGGCGGCCGGCGGAGCCAGCGGCGGGTCGCGGCGCACGGAGGCGAAGACGACGTCCTCGGCGTTGGTGAGCACCGCCCGGGCGGACGGTGGCAGCGGCCGGCCGCGGTACCGGTAGCCGGCCAGCCAGGCGTCGTCCGGCTCGGGGGAGAGGGCGACGGGGACGCCGTCGGCCGCGGCCAGCGTCACCGGGGCGGTCAGGACCAGCACGTCCTCGTCCCGCTCCCAGCCGGCCGCGGCGAGGGCGGCGTCGGCGTCACGGGCCTGGCGGCCGGGCAGCACGGCGCAGGGCCGCAGGTCGCGGTCGGCGTACCAGCTGGTGACGCCGTCCACCGCCTCCGGCAACGGCCGGCCGGCGTCGCCCACGACGAGCGCCGAGTTGGCGCGACCGGTGAAGCCGCCCCCGGCCCGCAGCAGCCAGTCGCCGAGCGCGCCCTCCTCCGTGCCGCGCCAGCCGCGCGCGGCCAGGAGCTCGAGGCCTGCGACGTCCAGGGGTGACCGGCGCTGTCCCACGCCTGCGATCCTGCGTGGCCGGGACGGGCACCACCCGGTGGGGGCCACCGGGCCACCCGTTCCGTTTCACGGGAGCCGCACGGGCCATACTCAAGGTCGGTACGACCGGCCGCAGAGCCGGCGGAGCAGCCCCGCACGTCCCCGGGAGGGAACCACTGTGACCTACGTCATCACCCAGGCCTGCGTCGACGTCCTCGACAAGGCGTGCATCGACGAGTGCCCGGTGGACTGCATCTACGAGGGCGACCGGATGCTCTACATCCACCCGGACGAGTGCGTCGACTGCGGTGCCTGCGAGCCGGTCTGCCCCGTGGAGGCCATCTACTACGAGGACGACGTCCCGGACAAGTGGAAGGACTTCTACAACGCCAACGTGGAGTTCTTCTCCGACCTGGGCAGCCCCGGTGGCGCGGCCAAGACCGGCAAGATCGGCAAGGACCACCCGCTGGTGGCCGCCCTCCCGCCGCAGGGCGAAGGGCACTGACGACCACGGCCACGGGGACGGCGGCCGGCCGGCTGCCGGACTTCCCCTGGGACTCCCTCGCCGGCGCGCGGGCCAAGGCGGCCCGCCACCCCGGCGGGGTCGTCGACCTCTCCATCGGGACGCCGGTCGACGACACCCCCGAGGTGCTGGCCGGCGCCCTGGCCGCCGCGGGCAACGCGCCCGGCTACCCGACGGCGCTGGGCACGCCCGAGCTGCGCAGCGCCGCGGCCGGCTGGCTGCAGCGCCGGCTCGGCGTGCGGCTGACCGACCCGCTGGGCGCCGTCCCCTCGGTGGTCCCCACCGTCGGCTCCAAGGAGCTCGTCGCGCTGCTGCCCACCATGCTGGGCCTCCGCGGCGCCGGCACGGTGCTCATCCCCGAGGTCGCCTACCCGACCTACGAGGTCGGCGCGGTGCTGGCCGGTCTCGGCGTGCGGCGGACCGACACGCCGCCGGACGACGCCGCCGGTGTGGTCCTGGTGTGGCTGAACTCCCCGGGCAACCCGCACGGCCGGGTGCTGACCGACGACGAGCTGCGCGCCTGGGTTGCGTGGGGCCGGGCGCACGGCGTGCCGGTGGTCGCTGACGAGTGCTACGTCACCCTGGGCTGGGACGTCGAGCCGCGGTCGCTGCTGCACCCGCAGATCGCCGGCGAGGACCACACCGGGCTGCTCGCGGTGCACTCGCTGTCCAAGCAGTCCACCGCGGCCGGCTACCGGGGCGGACTGCTGTCGGGCGACCCGGCGCTGGTCCGCCAGGTGTGGGAGGTGCGCCGGCACCTGGGCCTGCTGGTGCCCACGCCGGTGCAGGCCGCCATGGCCGCCGCGCTGGCCGACGACGCGCACGTCGACGAGCAGCGTGAGCGCTACCGCGCCCGCCGCGACCGGCTGGCCGCCGCCGTCCGGGCCGCCGGTGCCCGCATCGACCACTCCGAGGCCGGGCTGTACCTGTGGGTCACCCGCGACGAGGACTGCTGGACGACGATCGACTGGCTGGCCGACAGCGGCATCGTCGCCGCCCCGGGCTCGTTCTACGGCCCGGCCGGCGGGCGGCACGTGCGCATGGCGCTCACCGCCACCGACGAGCGGGTGGACGCCGCCGTGGAGCGCCTGGCCGGCTGAGCGGACGCCGGGGTCAGCGGGCCAGTTCCAGGCGCACCGCGCCGTCACCGGCGTCCGAGGGCGCCCACCCGCCGCCGGGGGTCCACTGCGACCCGGCGAAGGACACCGACCGCAGCCCCAACCGCTCGGCGTGCGCGACCGCCCAGGTCGCCGTCGGCCAGCCGGCCGCCGGGTCGACCTCGACCGCGCCGAAGCGCTCGGTGGTCGTCGCGCCCAGCTCGGCCTCCACGACCGCTGCGGCGGCGGTGACCCGCGCGCTCAGGCGCCCACCGCGGACCGGGGCCTCGTAGCGGCAGGTCAGCCGGCCCGGCTCCGGCGCTGAGAACGCCGCGGTGAGCTGCTGGGCCAGGGGCTCGTGCTTCTGGTAGGCCTCCGGGAAGCCGCTGCGCTGCACGCGCTGGGCGGCGTCGGTCAGCCGCAGGGACTCCCAGTTCCGGACCCGGACGAGGCCGTCGTAGAACTTCCCCGCCGAGTAGACCGGGTCCCGGACCTGCTCGGGGGTGCCCCAGCCCTGCGAGGGGCGCTGCTGGAACAGGCCCAGGGAGTCGCGGTCGCCGTAGTCGAGGTTGCGCATCGTCGACTCCTGCTGCGCCGTCGCCAGGGCGATGACGACGGCCCGCTCCGGCAGGCCGCGGGCGCGGCCGACCGCGGCGATCGTCGCAGCAGAGGAGGCCTGCTCGGCGGTCAGCGTCAGGTCGGTGCCGGCCACGGTGCAGGACCCGGTGAGGACCACCGGCTCCGGACCCTCGATGCTGCGCACCAGCGCGACCACCCCCAGGACCACGAGCCCGACCAGCCCCAGCGGCAGCCAGGAGCGCCACGTCCCCGCCGGCGCCCCCTGGCTCCCGCGCTTGGCGGCGGGCCGGCGTCGGGTGGTCGGGCGGCGCGCCGGCGGCCGTCGGGCGGTCGGCGTCCGTCGCGCCGTCGCGCCGCGTGTGCTGCTCATCGCCGGCGACTGTATGTGCGGTTCCTGGCAACTCGGTGCTGCCGCGGGGAGGTGTCCGTCGCTACGGTGTCCCGCCCAGCCACCTGCGAGGAGACCGCATGAGCGACACGCTGCTGCCCGGCACCACCGCGACCCGGGTGCCCACCGCCCGGCTGACCCAGAATGTGCTGCACCCCGAGGGCGTCCACCCGGCCGGGCCCGGGGAGGCCGTGCTCTTCGTGCACGGCAACGTCAGCTCGGCGCTGTTCTGGCAGCAACCCGTGCTCGCCCTGGCAGAGACCGGTCGGGTGCGACCGCTCGCGGTCGATCTGCGGGGCTACGGCGACACCGACCCGCTGCCGATCGACGCGCGGCGCGGGGTGCGGGACTGGGCGGACGACGTCGCCGCGCTCGTCGAGGCCCTCGGCCTCGACCGGGTGCACCTGGTCGGCTGGAGCATGGGTGCCGGCGTGGTGCTGCAGTACCTGCTCGACCGGCCCGAGCGGGTCGCGTCGGTGGCGCTGGTCGCGCCGATCTCCCCATACGGTTTCGGCGGGACCACCGGGCCGGAGGGGCGGCTGCTGTCGGAGGACGGCGCGGGCTCCGGGGCGGGCGCGGCCAACCCGGAGTTCGTGGCCGCGATCGCCGCCGGCGACACCACGGCCGACCGCCCGACCAGCCCGCGGTCGATCCTGCGCGCCTTCTACGTGGCGCCCGGGTCGCTGCCCATCGACCCGCAGCTGGAGGACGTGTTCGTCGCCTCGATGCTCTCCACCCGCACCGGCGAGGACAACTACCCGGGGGACGCCGCCACCTCGGTCACCTGGCCGGGCGTGGCGCCGGGGGAGCGGGGAGTGCTCAACACGGTGGCACCGACGGTGTTCGACCTCTCCCGGATCACCGACCTGCCGGGCAAGCCGCCGATCCTGTGGATCCGCGGGGACGCCGACCCCATCGTCTCCGACGCGTCGATGTTCGACCTGGCGCACCTGGGCGCGCTGGGCGCGGTGCCGGGCTGGCCGGGCGCCGACGTCTGCCCACCGCAGCCGATGGTCGCCCAGACCCGCGCCGTCCTGGACCGCTACGCCGCTGGCGGCGGGACCTACCGGGAGGTCGTGCTGCCGGATGTCGGGCACTCCCCGCACGTCGAGCGGCCGCAGGAGTTCGTCGTCGCCCTGCTGGAGCACCTCGACGTCCCGGCAGCCGTGCCGGGGGACGCCTGAGCGCGCTCGGCCCTCTGGAGGGGAGGAGGGGGTCCTCCTACCCACGCGGCGGGACTCGGGAGGGGGCCGAGCGGTGGGGAAAGGGTGGTCCTCTCAGGTGTTGGCGTGCAGTTGGGCGTTGAGCTCGCCCCAGGTGCCGGTGCGGGGCAGCGCCTCGAGCGCCCCGGAGACCGAGTTGCGGCGGAACAGCAGCCCGTCGCGGCCGGAGAGCTCGGCGGCCTTGACCACCGAGCCGTCGGGCAGGGTCACCCGCGATCCGGCGGTCACGTAGCAGCCGGCCTCGACGACGCAGTCGTCGCCCAGCGAGATGCCGATGCCGGCGTTGGCGCCCAGCAGGCAGCCCGAGCCGACCGAGACGACCTGTTTCCCGCCGCCGGAGAGGGTGCCCATGATCGACGCGCCGCCGCCGATGTCGCTGTCCGCGCCGACGACGACGCCGGCGCTGATCCGGCCCTCGACCATCGACGGCCCCAGGGTGCCGGCGTTGAAGTTCACGAAGCCCTCGTGCATGACCGTGGTCCCCTCGGCGAGGTGCGCGCCCAGCCGCACGCGGTCGCCGTCGGCCACGCGGACGCCGGAGGGGATCACGTAGTCGACCATCCGCGGGAACTTGTCGACGCCGTAGACGGTGACCTGCCCGTGCGCGGCGCGCAGCCGGTGCGGGTTGAACGACGCGGCCTCGACCGGGCCGGCGCTGGTCCAGGCGACGTTGGTGAGCAGGCCGAAGACGCCGTCCATGTTGATGCTGCGCGGCGTCACCAGGCGGTGCGAGAGCAGGTGCAGCCGCAGCCAGACGTCGTGGGTGTCGGCCGGCGGTGCGGACAGGTCCGCGATGACCGTGCGGACGGCGACCACCTCGACGCCGCGGGACTCGTCGCTGCGCACCAGGCCGCCGTAGTCCGGGCCGAGCTCCCCGGAGATCTCGAGCGCCCCCAGCCGGGTGGTGCCGGCCGGCGCCCCCTCGGGCGCGCCCAGCCGCGGCTCGGGGTACCAGGTGTCGAGCACCGTCCCGGCACGGGTGATGGTGGCCAGACCGGCGGCGACGGCGGAGGACGGAGCAGGAGCGGTCACGGGGGACGACGCTACCGAGCGCCGGTGGCGGCCTGCCGACTCGGTCGGGGCGCCCGGCGCCGTGTCGCCCTCGCGTCGCTCCGCCGCTGCCCACCAGGCGGGGCAGGGGTCGACGTCCGGGGGACGCACCTGGCGGTCCGTCCCCCGCTCCGGTGAACGGCGGGCGACGGGCCGGGGGTGTCCGCGCGCTGCGGCGGCTCGGCCCCGACGCCGCCCGTAGGCTCGGACGCCGTGACCGACCTGCCCCCGATCGACCCCGCCGCCGACGTCCTGACGCTCACCCGCGCGCTGGTGGACGCCCCGTCGGTGTCGGGCAGCGAGGGCCCCCTGGCCGACGCCGTCGAGGCGGCGCTGCGGGCGCTCGGCGGTCTCGAGGTCGAGCGGGTCGGCGACGCCGTCCTCGCCCGGACCAACCTGGGCCGGCCCACCCGGGTGGTCCTCGCCGGCCACCTCGACACCGTGCCGATCGCCGACAACGTCCCCAGTCGGCTGGACGAGGCCACCGGCCGGCTCTACGGCTGCGGCACCAGCGACATGAAGGCCGGCGACGCGGTGGTGCTGCGGCTGGCCGGGCGCTTCGGCGTCCCGGGGGCCGAGCCCGCGCACGACCTCACGTTCGTCCTCTACGACAACGAGGAGGTCGAGGCGGTCAAGAACGGCCTCGGCCGGGTCGCCCGCGAGCGCCGCGGCTGGCTGTACGGCGACCTCGCGATCCTGCTCGAGCCCACCGACGGCGAGATCGAGGCCGGCTGCCAGGGCACCCTGCGGGCCCGGCTGGAGACCACGGGCCGCCGTGCGCACAGCGCGCGGAGCTGGCTGGGCGTCAACGCCGTCCACGGACTCGCGGGGGCGCTCGCCACGCTGGCCGCGTACCGGCCCCGCGAGGTGGAGATCGACGGCTGCCGCTACCGCGAGGGCCTCAACGCCGTCGGCATCTCCGGGGGCGTGGCCGGCAACGTCATCCCGGACGAGGCCGCGCTGACGGTCAACTTCCGGTACGCGCCGGACCGCGACGAGGACGCCGCCGAGGCGCACGTCCGCGAGGTGTTCGCCGAGGCGATCGCCGCGGGCGCCACCCTGACGGTCACCGACAACGCCGGGGGCGCGCTGCCGGGCCTGTCCGAGCCCGCGGCCGCGGCCTTCGTCGCGGCCGTCGGCCGCCCGGCGCGGGCCAAGCTCGGCTGGACCGACGTCGCCCGGTTCGCCGCCTTCGGCATCCCCGCCGTCAACTACGGGCCCGGCGACCCCCAGTTGGCCCACACCCGCGAGGAGCACGTCCTCGTCGACCGGCTGCAGCCGGCCGAGGACGCACTCGTCGCCTACCTGTCGACGCCCACCAGCCAGGAGCGCGCATGACGACCACCCCCGAGCCCGCCAACGCCCGCAAGCCGCGGCCCACCCGCCACCGCGGTCCGGTGATGCTGCGCGGCGGCGAGCCGGACCCCCGCGACCAGGGGACGACGACCGACCAGCGGCTGCTCGACCGCCGCGGTCCCACCGACTGGGTGCACACCGACCCGTGGCGGGTGCTCCGCATCCAGAGCGAGTTCGTCGAGGGCTTCGGGCTGCTGGCCGAGCTGCCGCGTGCGGTGAGCGTCTTCGGCAGCGCCCGCACCCCGCAGGACTCGCCGCACTACGCCGCCGGCGTGGCGATCGGCGCGGCGCTGGCCGACGCCGGATACGCGGTCATCACCGGCGGCGGCCCGGGCGCGATGGAGGCGGCCAACCGCGGCGCGTCGGAGGCCGGGGGGCTCTCGGTGGGCCTGGGCATCGAGCTGCCGTTCGAGCAGGAGCTCAACGAGTGGGTCGACGTCGGCATCGCGTTCCGCTACTTCTTCGTGCGCAAGACGATGTTCGTGAAGTACGCGCAGGCCTTCGTCATCCTCCCCGGCGGCTTCGGCACCCTCGACGAGCTGTTCGAGGCGCTCACCCTGGTGCAGACACGCAAGGTGACCCGCTTCCCGGTGGTGCTGTTCGGCTCGGAGTACTGGTCCGGGCTGGTCGACTGGCTGCGGACGACGATGGTGCCCGCCGCCACGATCAGGGACACCGACCTGGACCTGTTCACGGTGACCGACGACGTCGACGAGGTCGTGCGGATCGTCCAGGAGGCCGAGAAGGCGCGGCAGGCCGGGGACAACGGCGGCGGGATGCGCGCCTTCCCGGTCGACGACGCGCCGAGCGACGCGTGAGGGCCTGAGGTCGGGGTGCTCGAGGCGGTCGTCTTCGTCCTCACCGTCGCGGTGGTCGGCGGGCTGCTGTTCCTCGGCGGCTCGGTGCTGCTCGGCCGCGGGGAGACCCAGCCGCCGGCCGACCCCGACCGCTCGCCGCTGGAGCTGCCCGAGGACCGGCCGGTGACCGCGGACGACGTCCGCGGGGTGCGCATGTCGGTGACCGTCCGGGGTTACCGGATGACCGAGGTCGACTGGCTGCTCGAGCAGCTGGCCCGGGCGCTCGAGGAGCGCGAGGGGGAGGTCGAGGCGCTGCGCGCCCGGCTGGAGGAGGCCGGGCGCGCGCCCGGTGCGGACGACGCCCCGGCGGGCGGGAACGGAGCACGACCCGATGCGTGAACTGGTGGAGACGGTGGTCGTGGACGCGCCGCCGCAGCAGGTGTGGGCGGCGCTCACCGACTGGACCCGGCAGGGCGAGTGGATGCTGCTGACCGACGTCGAGGTCACCGGCGGCGACCCGCACGCGGTCGGCGGGCGGATGGCGGCACGCACCGGGCTGCCCGTCGGGGGACGGCGCCGCGGCGTGCTGGACACGATGGTGATCACCGAGTGGGACCCGCCCCGGCGCGCCGTCGTCCAGCACACCGGCCGGATCGTGCGCGGGCCGGGCACCTTCGAGGTCACCCCCCAGGGCGCGGGCTCCCTCGTGACCTGGACCGAGCAGCTGTGGCTGCCGTTCGGGCCGCTCGGCCGGCTGGGCTGGCCGCTGGTCAAGCCGGCCGCGGTGGCCGGCGTCCGCCTCTCGCTCAAGCGCTTCGCCGACTTCGCCCGCCGCTACACCGGCCGCACGATCCGCTGAGGTCCGGGCCGGCCGCCGAGTGGTGACCTGCCGTGGTCATCCGCGGCGGGTGACCACGGCAACCCGCCACTCGGTGCCGGCCGATCAGGGAACCGCGTCGCGCCGGGCTCGGACGAAGGCCAGTGCCTCGCGGGCCAGCGGCAGGTCCGTCGCCGGCTCACCGTCGGCCAGCGCGACCCACTCGCGGTAGGGCCGGCCGCGGCCGCCGAACGGTGCGCCACGCCCGTCGGCCAGCAGCGCGGCGACGCGGTCCTCGGGCAGCGTGAGCACCAGCGCGCCGCGCACCACCATCGCGAAGGCCGCGCCGTCGACCTTGAGCGCCCGGGAGCCGAACCGGCGCGGGGCGGTGGGGTCGGGCGGCGTCACGTCGGGCTCGGCGGCGAGGCTGTCGACGAGGGCGGCGAGGCGGTCGGCGGCGTCCACCCGCTCAGCCTGGCCCGGCGGCGGCCACCGCGGGCGCTCCCGCGGCGCGGACGGCGTCCCGGCTGGTGTACCAGCGGCGCCACAGCACCGCGGCGACGACCAGCGTGACGACGCTGCCGCCGTCCCACATGAGCCGGGCGCCCTCCGCGGCGTGCGCCATCCCGGGCGGGGGAGCGGTGTAGAGCCACGTCGCCAGGACGTCGTGGGCGGCCGCCCCGGCGGCCAGCGCGGCGGCACGCACCCCGACCCCGCGGCGGTGCGGCGCCGGGTCGACGGCCAGCACCGCGGCGGTGGCGAGGTACCCGCTGACCAGCACGTGCAGCGCCACCGCCGCACCCAGGGCCGGGCGGTGGGCGGCCGCTGCGTGCAGCCCGGTGCCGTAGAGCAGCCACAGCCCGGCGGCGTTGACCGGGACAGCGACCAGCGGGTCGGTCGCCCAGCGCAGCGGCGCGCTCCGCAGCAGGCCGGCCAGCCGCCGGGCCGCCGTGACCGGGAGCGCCCGCAGCGCCAGCGTGACCGGGGCGGCCAGCACCAGCAGCAGCGGCGCCACCATGCCCAGCAGCAGGTGCCCGGCCATGTGCGCCCGCAGGTCGCCGTGGGTGGCGGTCAGGACGACGCCGGGAACGGCCGCGGCCAGGCCGGCCAGCCAGGCCGCCGTCCGCCGCAGCGGCCAGGGTGTGCGCCACCCGGCCGCCACGTACAGCGCGCCGGCGACCAGCAGCGCGGCGACCAGGGCGCTCACCGGGCCGGACGGCGGCGGGCGCGCAGCAGCAGCGCCGCGCCCGCGACCAGCATCAGCACGGCGGAGGCGTTCCAGGCCAGGTCGTAGCCGGTGAGGTCGACGCCGTAGCGGACCTGGTGCACCCGCAGCAGCTTGTGGTCGACCACGCCGTCCCACAGCTGGAAGGCCCCGGCGCCCAGCAGCACGAACGCCCACCACCGGAGGGCGGGGAACGCACCGCGGCGGCGCAGGTCGGCCAGCAGCGCCAGCCCGGCGACCACCGCGGAGAGCGTCGCCGCGTGCAGCAGGCCGTCGGAGACCAGGCCCACCGTCCCGCTCGCGCGGTCGTAGAAGGAGTGCCAGGCCAGGAGCTGGTGGAAGACGATCTCGTCGACCGAGCCCATGAGGCCGGCGCCGAGCAGCAGCCCCGAGGCCGCCAGGCGTCGTCCGGGGGTCACCGCCGACCGGTGCCCGCTGCCGGGGCCGGGAAACGCCCGTGCAGGATGGCGGGGTGAGCCAGTGCGGCGGGGGACGGCGGTGAGCCGACGGGGCTGGGTGCTGTTCCTGGCGATGTCCCTGATCTGGGGCGTGCCGTACCTGCTCATCAAGGTGGCCGTCGAGGACCTCCCGCCGGTGGTCGTGGTCTTCGGCCGGTGCGTGCTCGGCGCGGCGCTGCTGCTGCCGTGGACCGTCGCCCGCGGGCAGCTGCGCCCCGCGCTGCGGCGCTGGCGCCCGCTGCTGGCCTTCACCGTGCTGGAGATGGCCGGCCCGTGGCTGCTGCTGGCCTACGCCGAGCAGACGCTGTCCAGCTCGCTCACCGGTCTGCTCGTCGCCGGGGTGCCGTTCGTCGCCGCGCTGGCCGGCCGGCTGAGCGGCGAGGAGGAACGCCTGGGCCGCGTGCGGCTGCTCGGCATGGCCCTGGGCGTCGCCGGCATCGCGGTGCTGCTCGGCCTCGACGTCGAGGGGATCGCGCCGCTGCCGCTGCTCGCGGTCGGGCTGGTCGTCGTCGGGTACGCCACCGCCCCGCTCGTCGTCAGCCGCGCGCTGCCGGACGTGCCCGGGGTGGCCGCCAGCGCGATCGCGCTCACCGTGACGGCGGCGGTCTACGCGCCGTTCGCCGTCCCCCGGCTGGACGACGCGGCGCGGGCGCCCGGCGACGCGCTGCTGGCCGTGCTCGTCCTCGGGGTCGTGTGCACCGCGGTCGCGCTGGCGCTGTTCTTCGCGCTGATCCGCGAGGTCGGCCCGCAGCGCGCGCTGGTCATCACCTTCCTCAACCCCGCGGTGGCGGTGCTGCTCGGCGTGCTGCTGCTCGACGAGCCCCTCACCCTCGGCCTCGCCGTCGGGCTGCCGGTGATCGTCGTCGGCTGCGTGCTGGCCACCCGCCGCAGCCGGGTGCGCCCCGAGCGGTCGGAGCTGGGGGACGTGGACGTCGCCGTCCCCTGAGTGTCGGTGGCCGCGGCTACCGTCCCGGCCGTGGACGAGCGCATCCGTTGCGACTGGGGGAACAGCGCGCCCGAGTACGTCACCTACCACGACGAGGAGTGGGGGACGCCGCTGCACGGGGACGACGCCCTCTTCGAGCGGCTCTGCCTGGAGGCGTTCCAGTCCGGGCTGTCCTGGATCACCATCCTGCGCAAGCGCGCGGCGTTCCGGGCCGCGTTCGCCGGCTTCTCGATCGACGCGGTGGCGGGGTTCGGTGCCGACGACGAGGTGCGGCTGCTGGCCGACGCCGGCATCGTCCGGAACCGCGCCAAGATCGCCGCCGCGATCGGCAACGCCCGGGCCGCGCAGGAGGTCCCGGAGGGGCTCTCCGCGCTGCTGTGGTCCTTCGCACCCACCGGCCCGCGGCCCCGCCCGGCCACCCTCGCCGACGTCCCGGCGACCAGCCCGGAGTCGACCGCGATGGCCCGCGAGCTCAAGCGCCGCGGCTTCGTCTTCGTCGGCCCGACGACCGCCTACGCCCTGATGCAGGCCACCGGGATGGTCGACGACCACGTCGCCACCTGCTTCCGCGCAGGCACCTGAACGGGGGCTCGGGTTGGACCTGCGCCGGGGATACGGGATCATGGGCGGTGGAGCTCACAGCATCGACGACGCCGTGCGCAGCCCACGGGCCGCGCACGGCCGACGAAGGAGGCACGCATGGCGGCCATGAAGCCGCGCACGGGTGAAGGTCCCCTCGAGGTCACCAAGGAAGGGCGCGGCCTGGTCATGCGCGTGCCGCTCGAAGGCGGCGGCCGCCTCGTCGTCGAGCTGTCGCCCGACGAGGCCGCGGCCCTCTCCGAGGCACTGAAGGGCGCGACCAGCTGAACACCGCAGCGCAGCTGCCCCCGGGCAGCCCCGCGCAGGGCGACACGGCCCCGGCCGCCGGCAGCACGCCGGCGACCGGGGCCGCGCCGTTGCCGCGGGTCGAGGTCCTCGCCGAGCTCCCCGACCTCGGTGAGGACGACGTCCTCGCCGTGCCGGTCGGCAGCGGCGCCGCGCTGCCCGGGTGGCTGACCGCGCCGGGTGCGCCGGTCGACGCCCGGCTGCTCGCCGGCGCGCTGGCCGACACCGGCAACACCGGCCGGCCGGGGAACGTCACGAACCTGCCGGTGCCCGGCCGCCGCCCCCGCAGCGTGGTCGCCGTCGGGGTCGGCGACGCGACGCTGCCGGACCTGCGCGGCTACGTGGCCACCGCCGTCCGCCGCGCGCAGACCCTCGCCGAGCACGGCGCGCGCCGCCTGGTGCTGCCGCTGGACGACGCGGCCGCCCCGGCGGGCGCCGAGGAGGTGCGCATCGCGGTCGAGGCCGCGCTGCTGGCGGGGTACCGCTTCCGCGAGACCTCCTCACCCCACCCGCCGCGGCTGGCGACGGTCGCGGTGGTCGCCGCCGACGGCGCGGACCCGGCGGTCACCTCCGCCGCGCGCGCGGGCGAGGTCACCGGCCGCGCGGTCGCCTGGGCCCGCGACCTGGTCAACACCCCCAGCAACACCAAGGACCCGGCCTGGCTGGCCGACCGGGCCGTCGAGCGGCTGGGCCGGCTGCGGCACGTGACGGTCACCGTGCTCGGCCCGGAGGAGCTGCGGGCCGGCGGCTTCGGGGGGGTGCTCGCCGTCGGCGGCGGCTCGGCCTCCCCGCCGCGGGTCGTGGTGGCGAGCTACCGGCCGCCGCGTCCCCGCCGGGGGCACCCCGTGCTGGTCGGCAAGGGCATCACCTTCGACACCGGCGGCATCTCGATCAAGCCCAACGCCGGCATGCGGGAGATGAAGACCGACATGGCCGGGGGTGCCGCTGTCCTCGCCGTGGTGGACGCCGCGGCCCGGCTGGAGCTGCCGGTCGCGGTCACCGCCGTCGTCCCGGCCGCGGAGAACGCCGTCTCGGGCTCGTCCTACCGCCCGGCCGACGTGGTGCGGCACGTCGGCGGCCGGACCACCGAGGTGCTCAACACCGACGCCGAGGGCCGCATGGTGCTCGCCGACGGGCTGGCGTGGGCGCGGCTGGAGCTGGGCGCCACGGTGCTGGTCGACGTCGCCACGCTGACCGGGGCGATGAAGGTCGCGCTCGGTACCCGCACCGCGGGGCTGTACGCGACCACCGACGGGCTGGCCGACGCGCTGCGCACCGCCGCCGGCCACGCCGGCGAGCCGGTGTGGCGGATGCCGCTGGCCGAGGAGCACGCCGACCTGCTGGAGAGCACGGTCGCCGACGCGAACAACGCGCCGGGCAACCCCGGCGGCACCACCGCCGCGCTGTTCCTGCGGCCCTTCGCCGGGGACCTGCCGTGGGCGCACCTCGACGTCGCCGGGCCCGCCCGCGCCGGGTCCGACGACGGCGACGTGGTCAAGGGCGGCACCGGCTTCGGCGCCCGCATCCTGCTGCGGTGGCTGGAGGCCGGCGCGCCGGTGGACGGGTCCTCGGTGGTCGACCGGTGACCGACGCCGGGGTCGTCTTCCCGGCCGGTCCCGACGGGCGGCGCAGCACCGCGGCCCTCGGCCGGTCCGTGGTCGCCGACGCGCTGCGCCCGGTCGACCCGGCCGGCGCCGGTGCCGCCGAGCGGGAGACCAACTGGCGGGCCGGGTACCTGCCGCACTTCCGCCGGCTGGTGGAGGCCGGGCTCACCTCGCGGGAGGCGGCGCTCGCCATCGCCGACGCGGGGCTGGGCGCCCTGCACCGGCGGATGCGGGTGGCCGGCCCGGACGGCGCGGAGACCGGCCTGACCGACCTGGTGGCCGCGCCCGCCGGCCGGGCCCTCGCCACGGCGGAGGTCACCGGCACCGCCGAGCCCGAGCGGGAGCTGTCGCTGCCCTTCCACGGCGAGCGGCTGCGCGGCGACGCGCTGCTGCGCCGGCTCGACGCCTGGGTCGAGGGCGGCATCGTGGAGCCCTCGGCCGCCGAGGCGGTGCGCACCGTCGCCGCGCACCCGGAGTGGCTGGCGCTCCCGGGCAGCACCGTCGTCGTGCTCGGCGCCGGTGCGGAGATGGGCCCGCTGACGGCGCTGCTGCGCTGGGGCGCGCGGGTGGCGGGCGTCGACCTGCCGCGTGCCCTGCTCTGGGAACGGGTGCTCGACACCGCCCGGCGCGGCGCCGGCACGCTGCTGTACCCGGTCGGCGGTGACGCCGGCGCGGGGGCCGACCTGATCACCGAGGTACCCGCCGTCGCCGACTGGGTGACCGACCTGCCGGGGCGCCCGGTGCTCGGCGACTACGTGTACGCCGACGGCGCCACCAACGTCCGGGTGTCGACGGCGGTCGACGTGCTCACCGTCCGGGTGGCCGCGGCCCGGGACGACGTCGCGCTGGCCTTCCTCGCCACGCCGACCGACGTCTTCGCCGTCCCGCCGGACGCGGTCGCGCAGTCGGTGCGCGCCTACGCCCGGCGCTCGCGGGCGGCGAAGCTGCTGGGCCGGCCGCTGCGGACGCTGTCGGCCGGGCGGCTGCTGCAGCGGGCGTACCTGCCCGGGAGCGACCCCGGCGTCGTCGACAGCCTGGTGCCCCAGCAGGGGCCGAACTACGCGCTGGCCAAGCGGCTGCAGCGGTGGCGGGCGACGGTCGCCCGCGCCGCCGGGACGACGGTGTCGATGAACGTCGCCCCGCCCACCCGCACCCGCTCGGTGGTGAAGAACCGTGCCCTGGCGGCGGCCTACGCGGGGGCGCACCGGTTCGGCGTCGAGGTGTTCGAGCCGGCGACCTCCAACGTGCTCATGGCCGCGCTGCTGGTGCACGACCTGCACACCGGCGGCGGCCCGGCGCACGAGCACCCGTGGCAGGACGAGGCGCACGCGGCGGTGCACGGCGGGCTCTGGCGGACGGCGTACGCCCCCCGGAGCGCGCTCGGCCTGGCCGCGCTGCTCGGCTACGGCGCCGCTCGCGGCTGAAGGAGCGCCCTGTCCTCCTCACCGTTCGCACGCTCACGGTGAGCCTCTGGGCGGCCCCCGGGAGCCGCCGGTGCGCCAGAGTGGGCACCCGCCGACTCCGAGGAGGACCCGTGGCCCGGCCGTCTCTCGCGCGCACCCTGCTCACGCTCCTGCGGACGGGGAACGCGCGTGCCCGGCTGCGGGTGACCCGCGACGCGCAGGCCGCCGTCCGGCTGAACGTCGGCGCGGCAGCGCTGCGCACCGGCGTGCTCGACGCGCTGGCCGGGGGAGCGGTGGCCACGCCGGACCTCGCCCGGCGGCTGGACGTGACCGAGGAGGGCCTGCTGGCGGCCTTCCTCCGGGTCCTCGCCGCGGCCGGCCTGGTGCGGGACGACGGCGGGCGGTGGCCGCTGACCGCCCGGGGACGCGCGGTGGTGGACGACGACCTGGTGCGGGCGTCGCACGAGGCGTTCGCCGGGTTCCACACCGAGCTGTACCGGGAGCTGGGGCCGCTGCTGGCCGGCGGCCCGCGACGGCGGGACGTCGTCGAGCAGGGCGGGGTCATCGCCCGGGTGTCCACGGCGTTCGAGCCGTTCGTCGACGAGGTCCTCCGGGAGACGGTGGCCGCAGTCGCCCCGCGGCGGGTGCTCGACGTCGGCTGTGGCGCCGGCCTGCAGCTCGCCACGGCGCTGGTGGCGGCGCCGGGCGCGGAGGGCGTGGGGGTCGACGCCGACGCCGACGCGGTCGACCTGGCCCGGCGCACCCTGGCCGAGCGGGGCCTGGCCGGGCGGGCGCGGGTCCTCCGCGGCGACGTCCGGGACCTGGCGGGTGGCGCGGAGGACCCGTTCGAGCTCGTGCTGCTCGCCAACGTCGTCTACTACGTGCCGGTCGGGGAGCGGGTCGCCCTGCTGCGTTCCCTCGCCGAGCTGCTCGCGCGCGGCGGCACCCTCCTGGTCGTCACGAGCGCGGTGACGCCGCAGCTGACCAGCCGCCACTTCGACCTGCTGCTCCGGGCGCAGGAGGGGGCCATGGAGCTCCCGGACACCGACGTCCTGGTGGCCCAGCTCGCCGAGGCGGGGCTCGAGCCGGCCGCGCCGCGGCGCGTCGCGCCCGGCACGCCGCTGGTCGCCGTGTCCGCCGTCCGCCCCGCGTGAAGGGGAGCCGCGCTGGCCCACGTCCTGCGCACGCCGGCACCGACCGACGCCGTCCTCGCGGTCTCCTGCGCGCGCCTGCGGCTGCAGCGCCGCAGGAGCGGCGACAGCACCGCAGGACTCGGGCCTTGCCCGATCCACCGCCTTCCTGACCGCCGGTGGTGCGGTGCAGCCCGGCGAGGAGGGTCAGGCCGGGCCGACGAGGCCGGCGACGATCTCCGCGGACAGGGCGACCAGCGGCAGGCCGCCGCCGGGGTGTGACGAGCCGCCGACGAGGAACAGCCCCGGCACGGGCGCGGCGTTGCCCGGGCGGAGGAAGGCCGCGCGGGCGCCGTTGCTCGACGTCCCGTAGATCGAGCCGCCGGCGCTGCGGGTGTCGCGCTCGAGGTCGGCCGGCGTCCGGACGACGCACCAGCGCACCCGGTCGCGGACGTCCAGGCCCCGGCGGGCCATCACGTCGAGCACCTGCTGCGCGTAGCGGTCGGCCAACCCCGGGGCGTTCCAGTCCACCCCGCCGACGGGGTCGTGCCGGGGAGCGTTGACCAGCACGAACCAGGACTCGCTGTCGTCGTCGGGACGGGTGGCCGGGTCGTCGGGCGCGCTGACGTAGATCGTCGGGTCGGCCACCGGCTGGGGTGCCCCGCAGTGCCGGCCCACGCCGAAGACCGCGTCGAACTCGGCGTCGTAGTCGGCGGGGAACAGGACGGTGTGGTGCGCCAGACCCGGCGTCCGCCCGCGCAGGGCCAGCAGCAGCACGAACCCCGAGAGGGACGGCGTGCTGCGGGCCAGGTCGCGGCGGACCCGCCGGGTCGGGCGGGCGGCCGGCAGCAGGTCGGCGTACAGCGTCGCGGCGTCCGCCCCGGACACCACGACGTCGGTCCGCCGCACCTCGCCGTCGGCGAGCCGCACCCCGGCGGCCCGGCCCCCCTCCACCAGCACCCGCTCGACGGGACACCCGGTGCGGACGACGGCGCCCCGCTCGACCGCCCGCCCGGCCACCGCCTCGGCGAGCCGGCGCAGCCCGCCGCGCACGTACCAGGAGCCGAAGGCCTGCTCGACGTACGGCACGGTCGCGAGCACCGCCGGGGCGCGCCGCGGGTCGGAGCCGGAGTAGGTGGCGTAGCGGTCGAGCAGCGTGCGCAGCCGCGGATCGCGCAGGTACGCCGTCCCCAGGCCGCGCAGCGTGCGCCACGGGGCGACCGTCGCGACGTCGGAACCGCTGCGGGCCAGCCGGGCCAGCGTCGCCGCGCCGGCCAGCGGGGAGCGCAGGAACGGCTGCTCGGTGACCCGCCACATCTCCGCGGCCCGCCCCATGAGCGCCGCCCACTGGGCGCCTGTGCCCGGGCCGAGCGCCGCGTCCAGCGCGCCGGGCACAGCGGTGGCCTCGCCGGGCACGGCCAGCCGCGTCCCGTCGGCGAAGCGGTAGACGACGGCGGGGTCCAGGCGGACCAGGTCGACGGCGTCCTCGAGCGGCCCGCCGGTGGCCGCGAACAGGTCCCGGTAGAGCTGGGGGAGGGTGACCAGGCTCGGCCCGGTGTCGAAGCCGTGCCCGTCGCTGGCGTACCAGCCGACCTTGCCGCCGACCTGGGGCGCCTGCTCCAGCACGGTCACCGCGTGGCCGAGCGCGGCCAGCCGGGCGGCGGCCGCCAGGGCCCCGAGGCCGGCGCCCACCACCGCCACCCGTGCCACGCCGCCACGGTACGGCGACCGAGCCGACGAGCCCTGGGGCAACTCCCCGTTACTCCGCTCGGGTGACGGCCGTTTGCCGCCGGAGCGGGCGGGGGTAGGCGGTCGTCCCGGTGAGCACTGCCGGAGGCCGAGGGGGGAGGACGGAGGACGCACGTGGCGACCCCGACGAGGCGAGGACTGGTCGGGCTGGGCCTCGCGGTGACGGCCCTGCTGACGGGTTGTGCCGACCTCGAGGAGGACGACGTCGCCCGGGTGGCCGGCGCCTTCGAGGACCCCGCCGCACCCCCCGGCGACCGGTGCGCGCTGCTCGCGCCGTCGACGCTGCAGACCCTCGAGTCCGACGAGTCGGCCCCCTGCCCCGACGTCATCGGCCGGCTCCCGCTGCCCGGGGGCGCGGTCGAGGCGGTGGAGGTCTGGGGCAACGACGCGCAGGTCCGGCTCAGCGGCGACACGCTGTTCCTGACCGACACCCCGGCCGGCTGGCGGGTCACCGCCGCGGCCTGCGAGCCGCGCGGCGAGCTGCCCTACGACTGCGAGGTGGAGGGGCCGTGAGGGGCGTCCGCGGGGTCTTCCTGGGCTACCTGGCGGTCATCCTGCTCGGGATCGCCTACGTCGTGGCGCTGGGGCTGACGGGCCGATGACCGCGCCCCGCTACGGCTTCCTCCGCGCCAACGCGCTGAGCCTGGTGTTCGGCGGGCTCTTCCTCGTCACCCTCGCCGGTCAGGCGGTCGCCGGGACGGCGGACTTCAACGCCCGGCAGGTGGCCGACGGGCTGCCCCCGGTGTCCTTCCTCGACTACGTCACCTCGTCGTCCTTCGGCGTCGACGTCATGGAGAACTGGCAGTCGGAGTACCTGCAGTTCTTCCTCTACGTCTTCGCCACCGTCTGGCTGGTGCAGCGGGGCTCGTCGGAGTCCAAGGAGCCGGGCAAGGAGGGCACGGAGTCCGACCGGGAGCAGCAGGTCGGCGCGCACGCCGCCGAGGAGTCGCCGGCCTGGGCGCGCACCGGTGGCTGGCGGACGGCGGTGTTCTCCCGCTCCCTCGGCCTGCTGATGGGGGTGCTGTTCCTGCTCACCTGGGCGGCGAGCTCGGTGGCCGGCTGGGCGGCCTACAACGCCGAGCAGCTCGGCCAGCGCCAGGACCCGGTCAGCTGGGTGGGGTACCTCGGCGAGGCCGACTTCTGGAACCGGTCCTTCCAGAACTGGCAGTCCGAGATGCTCGCCGTCGGCTCGATGGCGATCTTCGCCGTCTACCTGCGGCAGCGCGGCTCACCGGAGTCCAAGCCGGTGGGCGCCGCGCACGCCGACACCGGCCAGACAGGGTGACGGGGACACCCGGCGGCACACTCAGTACGGCACGGCGAGGGCCAGGACGGCGAGGTCGTCGGCCTCGTAGCGGGAGGCGTCCAGCCGCTCCTCGACCGCGGCGGTGATCGCCTCGACCGTGGCCTCGGCACCGCCGCGCACCCGCCGCAGCACCTCCAGCAGCCCGTCCTCGCCGAACTGCGCACCGGTGTCGTCGCGGGCCTCGGTCACCCCGTCGGTGTAGAGCACCATCGTCGTCCCCGGGGGCAGCGCGACCTCCACCACCGGGACGTCGAGGTCGGGGGCGATGCCCAGCGGGCGGCCGGGCACCCCGACCTCCCGCGGCCCGTCCGGGCAGGCGAGGACCGGCAGCGGGTGGCCGGCCACGCCGACGGTCGCGCACACGCCGCCGGGACCGGGGGAGAGGACCAGGCAGACGGCCGTGACGAAGCGCAGCGGCCCGTCGGTCTGCGCCCGCAGCAGCGCCGCGTTCACCGCGCGCAGCACGTCGGCCGGACCGGCGCTGGTCTCGATCGCGGGACTGGCCGCCGCGCGGGCGGTGTGCCGGGTCAGCGCGGTGACGGCGGCCGCCTCGGCGCCGGTGCCGCAGACGTCGGCGATGAGCACCATCCAGCGGCCGTCGTGCAGCGGCATGACGTCGTAGGTGTCGCCGCCGACCAGCCCGGCACCGCCGCCGGGCCGGTAGCGGGCGGCCAGCTCGACGCCGCGGATGGCCGGCAGGTGCGAGGGGAGCAGGCTGCGCTGCAGGGTGTCGGCGAGCTGGCGGACCTCGGACTCGGCGCGCAGCCGGCCGAGGAACTGGCCGATCTGGCGGCCGGCGTGGGCCAGCACGTCGACCAGCTCGGCCGGCACCGGCCGCTCCTCGCGGGAGAACAGCTCGCAGACGGCGAGCAGCTCGTCCCCGCGGACGACGGGGAAGGCCACACCGGTGCGGATGCCGTCGGCGCGGGCGGCCTCGGTGCGGACGAACCGCGGGTCGCTCCACAGGTCCTCGATCACCGTCGGGGTCCGCTGCGCCCAGGTCCGCCCCGGCAGCCCCTCGCCGCGGGCGAAGCGGTACCGCCGGGAGGCCTCGTGCAGCGCCCCGGGCCGCTCGCCCGGTGCGGTCCAGGTGCCGGCGTGGGCGAGCCGCCCGGTGTGCCCGTCGGGCTCCCAGAGGGTGGCGGTGTCCCAGTCCAGCTCGGTGCACAGCGTCGGCAGCAGATCGCGGAAGGCGACGTCGGCGTCGGGCGCCTCGGTGAGCGCCGCGGTCACCCGCAGCGTGGCCGTCAGGTAGCGGCTGACCAACAGCTGCCGCTCGAGCAGGATCGTGGTGCTGGCGTCGCGGAGGACGGCGACCACCCCGGCCTGCTCCGGCCCGGCGCCCTCGGGCGGCGGCACCATCGCCAGCGTGACGTCGACGGTCACCTCGTGGCCGTCGGCGTGCAGCGCCGGCAGCTGGGTGGTGCGCCCCGCCAGCTCCCCGCGCCCGGTGGCCAGGAAGCGGGAGTAGTCGGTGCCGTGCCCGTGGCGGAAGCGCTCGGGCATGAGCACCTCGAGGGGCTGGCCGAGCACGGCGGTCGGCTCGTACCCCAGGAGCACCCGTACGTGCGGGTTGACGTAGGTGATGCGGCCCCGGGCGTCGGCGACGACCACGGTGTCGGGCAGCGCGGTCAGCAGGGACGGCGCTGTCACGGCGACCTCGTGATCGAGTGCCACGCCCTCACCTCCCGCTGGGCCGGCCTCCAGGAAACCACACGTTGCGTCAGCGGCCCGGCACGGGCCGTCGACATGTCGACATGTCGACATGTGGTCGGCGGCTCAGAACGCGTAGCGGATGCGCAGCCACGGCGCGTGGGCGGCGACCAGCTCGTGCACCCGCGTGACCCCGGCACGCTTGACGTCGTTGCGGTAGCGGACGTTCCAGCTGCCGTTCTGGCTGCGCTTGGGCTGCTGCAGGTCCGGCCGCCAGAGCAGCTCCTCGGCCTTCGGGTGCCAGCCCAGGTTGACCTGGTGCAGGTCCCGGTTGTGGGTCAGCAGGATGACCTCGGCCGCCGCCTGCGCCTTGGCCGCCGGCGAGAGCTCGTCGTCCAGCCGGTCGAGCAGCTCGGCCCAGTCGGCCTCCCACCCCTCGCGCAGCACGACGGGGGAGAGGTTGAGGTGCACCTCGTAGCCGGCCTCGACGAAGTCGTCGACCGCGGCGATCCGCTCGGCGACCCGGCTGGTGCGGATGTCGAGCACCTTGGCGTCGTCCTCGGGCATGACCGAGAAGCGGACGCGGGTCCGGCCGCGCGGGTCGAGCTCGAGCAGCTGCCGGTTGACGTACTTGGTGGCGAAGGAGGCCTTCGCCGTCGGCAGCTCGGCGAAGGTCGCGACGAGGTCGGCGACGTTGTCGCTGACCAGCGCGTCGACCGAGCAGTCGCTGTTCTCGCCGAGGTCGTAGACCCAGGCGGCGGGATCGCACTGGTCGGGCTCGGTCTTGGGGCCCTGCCGCGCGACGTGGCGGCGCAGGTACCCGGTGATCTGCTCGATGTTGGTGAAGACGGTGATCGGGTTGGCGTAGCCCTTCTGCCGCGGCACGTAGCAGTAGGCGCAGGCCATCGCGCAGCCGTTGGCCGTCGAGGGGGCGATCCAGTTCGCCGAGCGGCCGTTGGGGCGGGCGGTGAGCGACTTCTTGACGCCCAGCACCAGCGTCTCGGACTTGACCCGCACCCAGCGCTCGACGTTCCCCTCGTTCCCGTGCAGGTCGGGGATCTTCCAGTGCGAGGGGACCTCCACCACCTCGGCGCCGGCGAAGCGGGCCAGCACCTGCTGCCCGCGGGGTGAGGCGAGGGCGGCGGGCTCGGCATAGACCTGGCGCACCTGCAGCAGGCGGGACAGGTCGCCGGGGGAGACGGGCCGGGCGGGGGACGGCGAGAGGGCGGGGGACGGGGAGAGGGCGGGGGTTCCCACGGCCGGTGCAGCACCGGCCCGCCACCGGGTGTTCCCGCAGGTCGGCGCGTCGGAGCGGGTCCTCAGCAGCCGGCCGACGGGGAGGGCAGCGCGCCCGGGTCGGGCCACATCCGGGCGGTCACCGTGCCGACGAGCGAGGAGGCCGGCACCGGCCCGAAGGCGCGTGAGTCGACCGACCCGTCGCGGGAGTCGCTGAGCAGGAACAGGTGACCGTCGGGCACGGGGACCGGGCCGAACCAGACGCCGTCGAGCCGGGCCGGGTCGATCGCCGGCTCGCAGACCGGCGTCCCGTCGACGACCAGGACGCCGTCCTCGATGGCCACCTCGTCGCCGCCCACGCCGACGGCCCGCTTGACCAGCAGCCCGTCGCCCTGCGGGTCGGTCACGGCGACGACGTCGCCGCGCTGCACCGGCCCCTGCCCGCGGTGCACGAGCAGCAGGTCACCCGGGGCGACGGTCGGCGTCATGCTGTCGGAGTCGACCCGCATCGGCTGCAGGGGGAGCAGGCCGGACGTCGCCGCCACCATCAGCAGCGCCGCCCCGGCCGCGATCCACAGGGCGGCGCCGCGCAGCCGGCGCCACGCCCCGCGGGTGAGGCCGGCACGGACGGCGCGGTGCCGGGAGGCGCCGCCGCGGTCCCCGGTGCGGGGGTCACCGGGAACCGCGGCGGCCGTTCGAGGGGCGGTCCTCACCCGAGGACGCCGGTGAGCCACAGCGCCCACGCGGACCCGCCCAGGACCAGCAGGGCGTCGAGCGCGCGACCCCGCCAGGACGCCGGCAGCAGGGCGGCCAGGGCGGCCACGGTCAGCAGCTCGGCGGCGACCACCGCGGTGCCGACCGCCTCGGGCCCGTGCCCGCCGGACGACGCCATGAGCCCGTCCATCGCCACCGGCCCGGAGGAACCCAGCGGCATGCCCTGGGCGAACTCGACGCCGGTCACCGGGTCGACCGCCACGGTCTCCCGGCCGGGGACGTCGTGCTCGTGGCCGGCCGGCGCGGCGTCGTGGACCGCGAAGGAGTCCAGCAGCCCGGTGGTGTGCGCGACGACGTAGAGGGTCAGCAGCCCGACCGTGCCGAGCAGTGCCATGGCCACCAGCCGCCGGCTCGCGCGGGTGCCGGCCCAGGCGCCGAGGACCAGCCAGGCGGCCAGGCCGGCCTGGGCCAGGGCGGTGAGCAGGAAGAACCCGACGGCCAGGTCCCCGGAGGAGAGGTGGTCGACCGCCGCGGCCACGTGCAGCCCGCCGGCCGCGGCCAGGCCCAGCGCCGCGGCCAGCTGCCACGCCGCGGCGCC